>CANQBE010000057.1 GCA_947589515.1 uncultured Bacilli bacterium | reverse complement strand
AGGATTCTTATAAAGATACTTAAAAGTAGTATCACTACAAAGAGAAATAAATCGTAATTCTTCATTTTTTGTTTTGAACTTTTCGCTAACCATAAATATAACCTCCTTTTGAAGAATTTTATCCTCTCTAGTATTATTTCTATTTTTTTTGAAAAGACTAACTTTTTTAGAAATTTTTTAAATTTCTATGAAATGGAGACCAAAGCCTTTCTTAACTCATATATTAAACTAGAGTTAGTGAGGTTATAATATGAATCAAAAAATAACACTAAATAATTTAAAAATAGGGAAAATAGCGAAAATTATAGAAATTCATAATACAGGAAGTATTCGGAGAAGATTATTAGATATGGGATTTCTACCGGGTACTGAAATTCAAGCAGTATTGGCTAGTCCTTTTCATGATCCTATTGCTTATCAAGTTAGAAATGCAACAATTGCGATTCGAAAATGTGACTCAAAAGATATTATTGTGGAGGAATTATGAAAAAGAGAATTGCTTTAGCGGGAAATCCTAATGTAGGGAAATCTACTATTTTTAATGCTTTAACAGGAATGCATCAACATACCGGAAATTGGCCTGGGAAAACAGTAACTGGTGCTACTGGTGAATTTCAATATCAAAATCAGGAATATGAATTAATCGATTTACCTGGAACTTATTCTTTAATTTCTCATTCAGAAGAAGAGACTGTTGCTAGAAATTTTTTATGTTTTGATTCTTATGATGCGGTTATTGTAGTATGTGATAGTCTTTGTTTAGAACGAAATTTAAATTTGGTTTTGCAGATTTTAGAAATCACACCCAATGTAATTGTTTGTGTCAATTTATTGGATGAAGCCAGAAAAAAGAAAGTAAAAATTGATTTAGCACTATTACAGAAAAGATTAGGGGTTCCTGTTGTAGGAACAGAAGCGAGAAGAAAAAAAGGTATCAAGGAACTCTTAGAAAAACTAAATTCTCTAGAACAAGAAAAATATTATCCTATCAATGTTAGGTATCAAGCAGATATTGAAAATACCATCGCAATTTTACAGAAAGAATTTCACAAAATCAATTCTAAAAAAATATCTTCTAGATGGCTTGCTATTCGATTTTTAGAGGAAGATTTTAAGTTTGATCCAGAGATGAATGATTATTTTGAAACATCATTGCCTGAAAACATCATTACTATGACAAATTCACTGAAATTTCAAAATATTAAAGATGATATTGTTTCCGAAATTATGAAAACAGCAGAGAACATTAGTAAACAAGTAGTTTGTTATGAAAATGTTTGCTATGCAGAAAAAACTAGAAGGATTGATCGGATTCTAACTAGTAAAATAATGGGAATTCCTATTATGATTTTAATGGTAATGTTTATCTTTTGGTTAACCATTACAGGTGCTAATTATCCATCTAGTTGGTTATTTGACTTTTTTTCTATTTTGGAAAATCATTTTCTTCATTTCTTTTCTTGGATTCATGCACCAAATTGGATAAGTAGTTTATTAGTAGGTGGAATTTATCGTACTCTTAGTTGGGTAGTATCCGTTATGCTGCCACCTATGGCTATCTTTTTTCCTTTATTTACTATTTTTGAAGATTTAGGTGTTTTACCAAGAATTGCTTTTAATTTAGATAAGGGTTTTCAAAAATGTAGAGCGTGTGGAAAACAGGCATTATGTATGATGATGGGATTTGGATGTAATGCAGCAGGAGTAATTGGTACTAGAATTATCGATTCTAAACGAGAACGATTGATTGCTATTTTAACTAATAATTTTGTTCCATGTAATGGTAGATTTCCGATGATTATTGTGATGATATCTATGTTTTTAGTAAGTGCTAGTAATCAAGTAGCTTCTTTTACACAAGTATTACTCTTAACTGGAATTATTCTATTGGGAATTATCATGACATTTATTATATCTTTCTTATTATCTCATACTTTATTAAAAGGAGAACCTTCTTCTTTTACTCTAGAATTACCTCCTTATCGTAAGCCACAGTTTTTAAAAGTAATCGTAAGAAGTATTTTTGATAAAACATTACATGTACTAGGTAGAGCGGTTATTGTAACCATTCCAACAGGACTTATTATTTGGTTACTTGCTAATATTCATATTGGAAGTTCTAGTTTACTTTTTTATATTAATAATTTTTTTGATCCTTTTGGTCAACTCATCGGATTAGATGGAGTCATTATCACGGCTTTTCTATTAGGTTTTCCGGCTAATGAAATCGTAATCCCAATTATTATTATGTCTTATCTATCTTTAGGAACTATTACGGATTATAGTTCTATTCATGAATTAAAAAATTTATTAGTGGATCATGGTTGGACTATTCTTACTGCTATTAATACCATTATCATTTCTTTGATGCATTTTCCATGTGCAACAACTTGTCTCACTATCAAGAAAGAAACAGGAAGTATTAAATGGATGTTGTATGCCATGTTAATTCCAACAGTATGTGGAATTCTAATATGTTTCCTAACAACTCTATTTTTTAGATTATTTTTATAGGGGGGTAAATACCTCCTTTTTTTGTTGACAAAGCG
>CANQBE010000056.1 GCA_947589515.1 uncultured Bacilli bacterium | reverse complement strand
TCACTTTCTAAATCATTTATAACTAATTTTTTATCTACTTTATCATAACCAATAGGGGCACGTCCTACAAAATGACCTTTCTTTACTGCACCAACCATACCAAATTTAGTTCTTTCACTTGTTCTTTCAATTTCTAACTGAGCAAGAATAGTAAGCATACGAATGAAAAATTTACCATTTGCTGTTGATGTATTAATATCTTCACACATACTTTCTAAACTACAATGATTATCTTCTAAAAATATACATATTTCTTCTAAATCTTTTATAGAACGAGTAAGTCTATCTAACTTATAAACAATAATCTTGTTTATTTTTCCATCTTTAACATCTTGAATCATTTCTTGAAAAGCAGGGCGATTCATATTTTTAGCACTTATTCCTGCATCTTCATACACCTTATAAACTTCATAATTCTTGTAATCACATAATTTCAACATTCTTTCTTTTTGTTCATCAAGACTATGACCATGTCTAAATTGATCTTCTGTTGAAACTCTTGGGTAAAGTCCTACTACATATTTTTTGTCATCCATTTTTTCATCTCTCCTTTTCTATATTTTTAAACGACAAAAAAAACACAAGAGAATTTCCCTTGTGTTAGAACTTCAAAAACGACTCAATATACGATTTACTTATAATTGCCGTATATTACCATAATACCACATTTTTTTAGGAAAGTAAATGGCAATGCTTTTACAAAATGATTGTTAAAATTTCATTTTTTCCTTATAAATAAAGGGAAAATAGAATTTAAAAATTTTTATTATTTTCTAAAATTTTTTTAACTATATCTGTTAACTTTGATATAGTGATGATTTCAGATAAATCTTCATTATATAAATTTGTATCATTATCATAACAAAGCAAAACTATTCTTTTCTTATCATTACTAATAATAATTTTATGTGGTTCTTTAAGTCCCAAATTAGAGTTATTAAAGATAATATTTTTACCTGCAATATATTCTATATTTAATTTAGTTATATCTTTAATTCTTAGTATCTTGTTTTTTACGCACAAAGGAAATTCTAAAATTTCTATGGACACATTCATTATTTATCCTCACCACCTTTGCAAAAGAAAAAGTCCATAATATCAAGTATTACGAACTTTTACTTATCTTTCGCACAAAGGTGTGCGTAAAATTCAATATGGGGCGGAATAAGGGAATCGAACCCTTGCATACCGGAGCCACAATCCGGCGTGTTAACCACTTCACCAATACCGCCATACTTGTATTTCTTATCAACTAAAAAATACATTCTTATTTTATCAATAAAAATGTATTTTGACAAGTCCCTTTTTTATTTAATTACATATGGGTCGCTTTCTGTACCCGTTCCACTGGTATATAAAACATCTTTTGCTAAATAAACAACAGGTCTAATATATCCATTAGTCGATGCTTTGGCAGCATTGATACTTCCTTCACTGGTCACTTTAAATACTCTATAGGTATTAGAAGCATCTCCTGTTAAAGTCCACCAAGTATATGCAAAATGATTTAGATAATTATAATTTGTACAACTTTCTGTTACTGCAGAATTACAATTTTCATCAATACTAGCATTAATATAGTCATATAGAGGAAGTAATCCAATGTATTGATTTTCTACAAAATTAGATTTTTCGATAGAACCATCATTATAAATATCGGCTTCATTTCTTTTTCCACTATATAAAGAATGCATTGCTAATAACTTCTTCGATTCTTTACTTAATATACTATTTTCTTGGTACATTTTTTGGAGATTTTCATAAATTCTACTTACTGAATAATTATTAATTCCATCGGCTTGATTTCTATCATTATTGAAACGATCATCCCAAACACTACGTTCACTTTTTTCATTGAAAATTAATACTACTTGGTCATTTTCAATTTTGACAATACGCCAAGTCTTACCTGAAAATTTTACAAAGTTATTAGGATTTTCTCCACGATAAACTAGTTCTCCATTTAAATCATATAAACCTTGACCAGTGTATACTTTTGCTTCATGTTCTTTAATATAAGAAGTTAGTGTTTTGGTAGAATAACTATCTCCACAATCTAGTAATACCGTATAACGATGTTCTTCATCAACATAACTAATGATAACGGAAGCGCTACATGTTACACCTTTCATATCTTTTGTTAATTTACTCATACTATCTAAATATCCTGCAGATGTTAAAGAAGTATCCGTAATCGTTACTTGTTCTCCTTCACTTTGAGGAAGTAATTCTTGATTTTTTTCATAATATTTCTTAGCAGCATTTAATACTTTATTTTCAATATCCTTATAACTTGTACTACCAAAAATAGCATTATATACTAATAAGATAACAGTAATTAAAACCACTAATCCAATAATTCCTGCTGTAATTATTAATAATTTCTTTTTCCCTAAATCTTTCATAATTCTTCTCCTCTTGCATTTAATACCCTAATTATAACAAATTTTTCCTTTTAATTCAATACTTTTATCATGAGACTGTTATTCTTAATGTAGTGTTACAATTGATGTGAAACATTTCTATATAAAAAAAGTAATTCAAGTCGTATAATTGAGTTAACGAAAAAC
>CANQBE010000055.1 GCA_947589515.1 uncultured Bacilli bacterium | reverse complement strand
TGCATATTTTACAGAATTAGTTATTCCCTCAACTGGATTTATTAATGTACCATCTAAATCAAATAATATATTTTTATAATTTTTCACTATCTTTCTCCTCTTTGTCTTATATACCAGTCATCCTCTCTATTCATTTCTTTTATATGTTGCCTTTGATTTATATTTTTGTTATCACTAATCTCTGTAGCTCTAACTAAAATATTTTCTCCCTTATAAAATTCTCGAGTAATTACTGCTGTTGGAATTTCTTTTTTTAATTTCTTTATATATTCCTTTATATCTTCTTTCATATGTTTTTTATCGTTATAATCTTTTACCATAAATATCTTAAAAGCAATTTCTTTCTCCATTCTTTCCATTTCTTATTAATTCCTTTTAATTTATAATATTAAGTATTTATATCACAATTATTAATTTATCATTTATATTCTAACATAAGCTTTATTTTTTTTAAAGTAATTTTTTAGATTTATAATTAAAAATTTACAAGATAACTTTACACTCTAAAATACACACTTATTTTTATATTAACACTTTGCATACGCCCACATTTATTAACATATTTTAAAACTACCATATTGTTACTACCATGTGCATGGGATTCGGATGTAATGCTGCTGGAGTAGTTGGAGCAAGAATTATAGATTCTCCTAGAGAGCGATTAATTGCTATACTTACTAATAATTTTGTTCCTTGTAATGGAAGATTCCCTTTTTTAATTACTATTGCAGGAATATCTATTTTAAATCATATTGCAAACTTTCTAAATCCATTTGCTAATCTTATGGGATTAGATGGATACATTTTAACTGCATTTATTTTAGCACTCCCTGCAAATGAAATAGTACTTCCAATAATTCTTATGAGTTATATGGCTGGGGGTAATTTAGTGCAAATTGAAGACTTAACAAGTATATCTAATATATTAATAAGCAATGGTTGGACACTGCTTACTGCAATAAATGTAATGCTATTTAGTTTAATGCACTTTCCTTGTAGCACTACTTTAATTAGTATAAAAAAAGGGACTGGAAGCTGGAAATGGGCAATTATTTCGTTTATTATTCCAACTGTTTGTGGGATTTTAGCATGTATGCTAACAAATGGGATATATAACTTAATAGTTTAAAAATAAGGAAAAATGGAGTCTGACCTCTTTTTCCCTATTTTTTCAACCGAATGCCAAATTTTCTTGACAATACATTTAATTGTTTACCAATTTAACTCCAGATTCAATGCAAACTAATGGACGAAGACCGTAAGAAGTTGCTATAGCCGTCGCCATATATATTCCCGCCGTAGGTCACATCTCCGGGTCCATCAACAATTACCAAGCTTCTGTCCCAGTTACTGGAAGGGGATGCGAGCCAGTAGCCAAAACAATAGTCATTTTTATTATCATCTCCATCTAAATCCAAATTTTCATAGCCTTTGTGTGGAAAATATAATGTGTCATTGTGTCCTTCTTCATTGTCACCATAATAATCACTTCCATCTACACTCGCTGAATTTGGGAAAGATGTAGTTCCTACACAATATCCATAATTATTTGTAGATGTTCCTGTACAATATAATGGTTTTGTACTATCCTCTGTATTTCCATGTTTCTTATTCCAACTTGCTACCCACATCTCTAGTGTTGGTCCTCCTATTGCATATGTTGCTCCATAATTTGTATCAACAAATAGTTTCCAATTATCTGTACACATTAAACTACTTGCACATCTTGAATTTATATTTCCTCCTGCTCCGTCCTCTCCTACGTGGTCTGAACAATAGTATCCTGTTCCCATGAATATATCTGGATATGAACATTGTTGTCTCTGTGTTGTATGTTCATTTGTTATTGTTTCATTATATCCATCGAAGCAAGTATAAGCTGGTGCACTATCCCAATAATAACAATGACTCTTATATCTATCATCTGAAGTATTCTCTGTCATTTTCGATGCTGATGTAGCTGTTTTTAGTTCATCACATTCGTTACTACTTACATAGTCTGCTGCAATTATAAATGTTTTGCCATTAGTCTCTGGATATTCATCATCCTCACTACCTACATAAAATACTTTCCAGTCATTAGTGTAAATACCGTCTCCATTTAAATCTACTCCATATTCTACAAATTTTCCATAATCATCTACTGTTGGTGTTACTCTTCCTGTTGTATATTCTTCTATTGAGCCATACCATTTCCCGTCTATTTCTACTTTTCCACTTGCTAGATTTTGTTCTTCGTTTATTTTGTTTTCTGTGTCTGTTTTTGCTTGTTTTGCTGTATTAAATAATTCTCCTTTTAACGCTACTGTTATTGTTACTGTTACTAGTATTAGCATTATTATTATTGTGATTACCAATGCTATTAGAGTAATTCCTCTGTGGTCAGAGGTTAGAGGTTGGAAGTTAGAGATTAGATTTGAGTTGTCCTTTGGAGATCTTTTGTTTTGGGTTGGTTCTTCGATGGGCGGGTGATTAATAATCGCCCCTACAACGTTTGCAATCAGTTTATTCTTTATATTTTTTGTTTGTGGGTCGCCCTGGGGTGCGACCCCTACAGCATTTGCAATAGATTTGTTAATCGTTTTTT
>CANQBE010000054.1 GCA_947589515.1 uncultured Bacilli bacterium | reverse complement strand
TTTGAAGATGGAACCGTATATACCTATAAGTCAAGTCCAGACAATGGTATTTATCGTAATGAAGTAAAGATTTGTAATAATATTGTCTATTGTCAATTTGCTAAACAAGAAATAGAAGTAAATAGTGTAACGAAACATATTGTACAATTACAAATGGCAATTCAAGGTTCTCATCTTTTTGAAACCACAAATGAGTATGTATTACGATATTGGTAATTTCTAGTAATTATAAAAAAATACTATAGAAAGAGAAAAAATTATAGTATAATAAAAATAGAGTACAAAAGAAAGGAGAAAAGATATGGCACAAAAGCAAATGCAACCTTTAGGAATTGAACTTGCAAGAAGAGGAATTATTACAGAAAGTGATATTGAAAAAGCATTAGAATATCAAAGACAAAATCCAGATAAAAAATTAGGAGATATTTTAAACTTATTACATTTATGTGATTCTAATTTATTAATCCAACAAATAGGTGATATTTTAGGCGAAAAGGCAATTTTATTAGAAGAATCTGATATTCGTATTAATATTTCGGATTATATTTCATTTGATATTGCAAAGAAAAATAAAGCCATTCCATTTGATATAGAATCTGGAAGAATAAAAGTATGTTTTGCCGATACCACTAATAAAAGGTCAATTGAAACGATAAGGTTATTATTATTAAATAAAGGACTGATTATGGATAAATATATTACTTTTGAAAGTAATATTGATACTATTTTAGATTCTATGGAGGGAATTGCAACCGAAAAAATTGATCCTAATAGAGATATTACTGGACTTGTAGATAGTATTATTAAAACAGGAATGGAAAAAAGAGCAAGTGATATTCACTTTGAACCAATGGAAGAAAGTTTAAGAGTGCGTTATCGTATTGATGGACAACTTGTTACAGCCATTAATATAGACCAAGATAAACAATCACAAATAATCGGAAGATTAAAAGCAATTTCCAACATGCATCAAGAAAAACAAGAATCACAAGATGGTAGAATTATACAATACCCAGACTATAACATTCGTGTTTCTTCTCAAAGAAATGTTTATGGAGAAAAATTCGTATTAAGATTATTAAAAAAGAATGCTGGTATTAAAAAAATTTATGATTTAGGTTTTCCAAACGATGAAAAACTAATAAAAGAAAGCTTTGACAAGAAAAATAGTATTGTTGTGATTGCAGCACCAACAGGAGAAGGAAAAACCACTACGTTATATAGTGTTATTGATATGCTAAATAGGCAAGATATTAACATTACTACGATTGAGGATCCAGTTGAAATTCGTATTGATGGATTAAATCAAATTGAAATCGATTCTAAAACTTCTTTTTCGGATTCTTTAAGAACCGTATTAAGACAAGATCCAGATATTATTTTAGTAGGAGAAATTCGTGATAGAGAGACAGCAGAAATTGCAATGCAATCAGGTCAAACAGGACATTACGTACTATCTACTATACATACTATTAATAGTGTAGAAGTAATTACCAGATTAAGAAAAATGGGAATTTCCAATTATGATATAGCAAGTACCTTATCTACTTCTATTTCACAAAGATTAGTAAGAAAGGTGTGCCCACATTGTGCGGTAGAAAGAGATTTTAACCAAGATGAAATCGACATTATGGAAAAAATTGCAGAAAAATATCATGTAAAATTAGATTTTAAAAACAAAAAAACATATGATACGATTGGTTGTGAAAAATGCCATCATACCGGTTATTATGATAGAATTGGAATTTTTGAAGTGCTACTTCTAAATGATGAAATTAAGCAATTAATTGTAAATAATGCTTCTAGTATTGAAATTCGTGAAGAAGCACTAAAACAAGGTTATAAACCTCTAGTAGTAGATGGCTTATATAAAGTATTAGAAGGAAAAACAACATTACAAGAGTTAAATCGTAAATTAGTTATTTTTTAAATAAGGAAGGAAAAACGTATGATAAATATAGATAAAGTATTAAAATTAGCAAAAGAACAAGACGCTTCTGATGTTCACTTAGTGTGTGGACTAAAACCTATGCTTAGAATTGCAAGAGATTTAAAACCAGTAGAAGAAGTAGAAGAATTAACAGAAGACGATATGTATGAAATTTATGATTATTTTGTAAGAGGAAACTTGGACAAAGATAAAGTATTTAAAGAAACCAAAAAATTAGATAGTTCTTTTGAATTTGAAGATATTAGGTTAAGGGTGAATATTTCTTATTCAAACGAAGTTCCTGTTCTTACGCTACGTTTAATTAAAAATACGCTACCAAAGTATGAAGACTTAGGTGTACCAGACATTGTAAGAAGAATGACTTATCAGCCACAAGGACTAATTTTAGTAACCGGAAAAACAAACTCTGGTAAAACCACGACTTTAAATGCTCTAATTAACGAAATTAACGAAACACAAAATAAAAAGATTTTAACTTTGGAAAGCCCAGTTGAGTATAAACATACTTCTAAAAAATCAATGATAGTACAAAAAGAAATTGGATTGGGTAGAGATGTTTTAACTTATAGTGATGGTGTTAAGAACTCTTTAAGAGAAGATTGCGACATTGTCATTGTAGGAGAGATTCGTGATAGAGAAACTATGGATGCTGCTATTGAAACAGCAGAATCAGGACATTTAGTGATAGGAACATTACATACGAAATCTTGTGCAGAAACCATCGATAGAATGATTAACTTCTATGATATTAGTGATCAAGCTAGTGTCAAGTATTTAATTTCATCTCTATTAAAACTAGTTATTTCACAAAGATTACTAAAAGGAAAAGATGGAAAACTAGTATTAGTACCAGAAGTAATGGTAGTAGACAATATTATTGCTGGTATTATTCGTAAAGAAAAAATAAGTGTATCCGAAATTGAAGATGCAATACAAAGTAACTTAGAAAAAGGAAGTATAGGATTAATTAATTCGATTGCAGAATTATTTGTAGATGATAGAATTACTCT
>CANQBE010000053.1 GCA_947589515.1 uncultured Bacilli bacterium | reverse complement strand
GCGTATCTCTAAACGCAATAATTGGGGATAATGGGATAATAACGAATGCGATGGATTCAAAGTTTAAAAGTGGGATGGCGGCTTTGGAAGAATGGGTCCAACAAAAATATGTTGAATTTTATGATGATGCGGATAAATATAATAATAAGCCAGAACTTTTGAATGCAAGAATAAAAAATTTTTTGTTAAAAGATGGAACCAAAAATTATGTAACATATAATGGAAATATGTATTATTTAATAAATAAGTCAAGTTTGCCAGATGAGATAAAAGAAGGGTTAATAGGAGGAGATACAAAAGAATATTCAAAATATATAAGACTTCAAGATGTATATGGAGTAACATCTGATTTAAAAATATATTATTATGGTCAAAATGGTATAGAAGGTGAAGTTTATGGGAAAACGGAAAAATTAGAAATAGATCCAACGCTTCCAGCAAAGGAATTAAATGCAAATGAGAGTTTATCAACAGAAGTGAAATCATCATTAGCTGAGTTAGGGATAGATGTGGAAGGAGACATAACATTAGGTGATTTAGCAGGTTTGAAAAATTTGACTATAGATGGTTCTAAATCTAACATAAAAAGTTTATCTGGAATATCAGATGTAAGAAGTTTGAAAAATTTGGTCTTAAAAGATTTGACAGAGTTACCTAATTTAGATGGGATAGAAAGTCTTTCTTTATTACAAAACATATATTTTGATAATTGTATTTTGACTGAAGAAAATGGCTATGAAAAATTATCTACAGTTATAGATTTAAATAAATTGTATTTTAGATTTGATAGGAGTAAAGAAGAAACTATTTTGAATAAAGAAGTAGAAAAAATATCGATGGGGTTGAGTGGAGCAGTAGAATTAAACAAATTGGAATATTTTGGAATATTTGGCAGTTATGATTATTTGAATTTGACTACTCTTGGACTAGGAGTAGATAGTTATGATACAGGTAAATACACTTACGTTCCGAAGACAGAAAAAAGTAAATTAACTGATATTTCAAGTTTTTCAAAATTTTCTAATAGTATAAAAAATAGTATTAAATATATGTATTTACAAGAAAATAATTTAAATAGTATAGAGAGTTTGAAAGATTTTTTAAGCTTATTTGAATTAGTAATTTGCGGAAATCCAAATTTGACAAGTTTAAATGGTTTGGAAAATCATAGTGGTTCATATAGTAGATCTGGATTGGTTTATTTGATGAGTCAATATACTGGAATAACTTCTTTGGAAGGACTTAAGGGGTGTGATTCTCTTGTTGTTTTAGTTGGTAATAATTGTAATCTTCAAAGTCTTAGAGGGTTATCTTCTCGAAAATTAAGTCTTTTACATTGTCCGAATAATCAATTGATGGATATTTCAGATTTAAGCAATTGTCCGAATTTAACTCACGTGAATTTTGAGAATAATACAGATAATGAAAATTATACTTATTTTTTAAGTGACATAAGTCCGTTAAAATCTTGTTTAAATATAGTCAGATGTTACCTTGAAGGAAATAAGAAATTAGATGAGAATTTTTTAGTTTCACAAGATTTTAAAACTTTAAAGAAGAGATGTGATAGATTTTTTTCTTTAAATAATAAATATATTTTTTTATTTTTAGATGGAGAAAAACAAGATTTTACAAATTATGGATTGACAGATGAAATGTTAAAATTGTTAAAAGAAAATGAAAGTATAAGAGGTATAAAGTTGACGGGAAACGACAAATTAACAAATGAAGTGATTAATGATGTTTTGGGAAGTATTCCTAATTTAGAATGTGTTGATTTGAATGGGTGTTCTCAAGTAAGAAATATAGAATTTACTAGGAATTTAGATGGATTGGTAGCTTTAAATTTGATTGGAACAAATGTGAAGGATCTTTCGATTCTTGAGAATAAAGCTAAAGACAAATTAGAAAATGATGAGAGTGTTTTTAAGCTTGGGACACTTTATATAGATAACCCTAATATAAATGTTACTAATATTCAATCTTTGATCAGTGTGGTAAGTGCGAATTATGATTGTGGTAGATATGATTTCGAAACATTAAGAAAGAGAGGAATTATTGTTCGTGGAGATGAATTGTGTAAGATGTTTGTTTCTTGCAGTGAAATTACTATTTTTAGGAGTTACGACGATAACGCGAAATTTAATCTTCCGGATGTCGATTTGAGTAATTGCAAAAATTTACGGAGAAGTGTCTGTTCGAAGAACTGGTTATAAAGTAATTGTTCCGAATTCGTGTATAGAAGTATACATCGATAGCGGAAACGTAAATGTTGGTTTGGAAAATGCTGATAATCTACAAACTTTCAATTGTGCGTACTGGACAGGGATGGACCATGAAATTAATGATTTTTTAAATTGTTTGAGTGATAAAAAAAATCTGAAAACACTAGTTTTAAATTATGCTGGTTTTTGTAAAGGGGAAATAAGTGGTTTGTCTAATTTTTCTGTTTGTGATAATTTGAGTTTGCAAATGGCTCATACTGGTGTGACAAATTTAATTTTTGATAAAGATATTAATGGTATTACTAATATTAATTTAAATGATAGTAAAAGTTTTTATACATTAACTAGTTTTGAACATTTGAAAAAGTTGAATTCTCTTACTTTCAATAATTGTTATGTTTCTTCGCTTGTTCCACTAAGGGATATTACGTCTTTAACTTGGATTGAGGCTAATAACAATAAAATTAGTTCGTTAGATGGTGTTCAAAATTTAGTTAACCTTGGAAGTTTAAATGTTGGAAATAATTCTATTTCAAATTTATATTGGTTGGAACAGCTTGTAAAGAATGATGTGATAAAATTAAAAACATTAGATTTATCGGATAATTCACTTGAAAATAGTGTGACAGCTTCTATAGATACTGACGGTGATGGTCAGGCGGAGAATGTATTTGTAGATAATATAAAAATAATAAAAGAATTATATAATAAAGGAGTTACTTCTATTGATGTGTCGAATAATAATTTTTCAGATACTTCAGAACTTTCAAGTTTAAGTGGGGTTAAATATTAGAAAAGAATTTTTTCGCTAGTTGAAAAAACTTGATAGAGTAAGTTTAAAAATTTGTAAAAAAACTTATCGACACGAAGTTATGCGAGTTTCAAGGCAAAATTTTGATAAAAAAAGATGATTTAAAAATTTTACGACAAAATTGCAAAAAAACGCTTGAAAAATCAAGCGTTTTTGTAGATTTTTTCACTCTAATTTGATATAATTTAGTTGCACAAAAAAAT
>CANQBE010000052.1 GCA_947589515.1 uncultured Bacilli bacterium | reverse complement strand
AGAAGAAAGTGGTAAAGTGGGAATAACTTTAAGTGATGATAATAACAATAAATTAACATTAAATGTTGATTATACTATAAAGGATATAAGTAAAGTTACTTCTAAGAATGTTAGTAATTATGTTGAGTTAGATAAAATGACTGATACTGATTATAATACAATAATGCAAAACTTATATAATAACAGTACTTTAATGTCATTAATGCAAAGTTTAATGACTATGTAATAATTTAATAATAAAGTGTGGTAAATTAGAATTATCACACTTTTTATATTTTACTTTTAGGATATGGTTTTCTTTCATCAGTTTTATTAAGTAAGTAATCAATAGATACTTGATAATAATCAGCTAGTTCACTCAAATAATTAATAGGTATTAATCTTTTACCAATTTCATATTCTGAATATTGTTGTTGTTTAATATGTAGTACATTTGCTACATCTTTTTGTAATAAATCTTTATCTTCTCTTATTTCCTTTAATCTATTTATATTCATAATAAAACACCCAATTAAATTTTTTCATACAATACATCATTTGTATTGACTATACAAAATAAGTTTTGTATAATTTGGATATAATACAATATATGTTTTGTGATTATAAAAATAGGATTTGGTTATAATATGAATAAGAAAATAAAATGTGTTTTGCTTTTGTTTGTTATTTTAATATCACTATGTTCATTACAATATTTATTATTTTGTAAAAATGATAAAAAAAATTTCCCTGAAGTAAAATTAAAAGAAATAAAGAATAGTAAATCATTTGCCATAATGATTTTAAATAAAAATGGTGATGGTTATGAAGAATACGTGGGAAATGAATGGCCAAATGATAAATATAAATTTAAAGAGGCAAAATGTATTAATAATAATGGTTCATTAGTAAAAAATGCTATAACTTTTGATGATGAAACAAGAAAAGCAACCTTAACTACCAATCATACGGTGTATTGTACATTATATTTTGATAAATCAATATTGGGGATATTGAGAGATAATGATCCAAATAAAGTTCTGAGTAACGAAGAAGTTGGCGGCATGTACAGATATCAAGGAGTAGGAAAAGAAGAAGCAATAGATGATACACATAAACTAGTAGATAATAATTATATTTGTTTTGGAACACACATAATGGCAATAAATTGTTTGTTTGGAGCAAAATTTCTGATTATATTTCATGTGAAAATGATAAATGTGAATGGCCTAATACAATTCTATTTAAAAGAATTAATGGATTAAGTGGGGGAATTACTAGTGGTAGTGGAAACGTCCAAAATAATGGCGACACTGATATATTTGTTAATAGTAACGAGTACAAATATATGACTGAAGAAAGTGAATGGTATAATTTAATAGAAAATCGTGAGTGGATGTATGGTGATGTAGATTATACAACAGCGAATACAACATTAAATGAAGATATGGTATATGGAGTGCAAAATGATGGTTTGACATTATATGATATAGAAATCGGGAAAATTCCAACTCAAATATATGATTATTTACAAGGAAAATATGTAAAATATCAATGGAGTGAAAATAAAATAGTTAATGCCAAAATAGGTTTAATGTACTTGCACGATTATTACCTTGCTTATGATAATACAAAAAATTATTATAGCAACTATGATACGAATAGTTGGCTACATTATTTTAATAATGTTGGTAATTCATTTATTCCTGAATGGTCGATGACTAGAAATGGATATAGTTTAGCTGGTGATTATCCATCTTATTATACTGGTTATTATATTTCTTGGGATGGCAGTGTTTCGGGAAAAGATCGTTTATATGCTGAAGTATTTGTACGACCTACATTTTATTTGTTATCAAATATAAAAATCTCTGGCAAAGGTACAATAGATAATCCATACTTAATTAATGTTTAATAATTTAATCCTAAACTTGACAAAAGTTTAAGATTTTTTCTATGCAAAAATTTGTCAAATTTATGGTTGCATTTCATATAATTATTGTGTTATAATGTTAATCGTATGACTGCGATGATGCGCGAGGTTGCTGATACACTAGGAAGAGTTGTTAAAACTTTTTATAGGTTTTAGGGAATTCGGGTGGAGCAAGTCTATACTAGATATAGACGAAAGGAGGACATGGTAGAATGTCAAATAACAAAGTTAGAATCAATTTGAAGGCTTATGATCATCGTGTACTTGATCTTGCAGCTGCTAAAATTGTGGAAACTGTGAAAAGAACTGGTGGTGAAGTATCTGGTCCTGTACCACTTCCAACTGAAATTGAGAAGTTTACAGTACTTAGAGCTGTCCACAAATATAAGGACTCTCGTGAACAATTTGAAAGAAGAACTCATAAGAGACTTATTGATATTAAAAATCCTAGTAAGGAAACAATTGATGGTTTAACTCATTTAGATTTACCAAGTGGCGTTGACATCGATATAAAATTATAATAAAGGAAGGAAAGTAAAGTTATGAAAGGAATCTTAGGACGCAAAGTTGGCATGACACAAGTATTTACTAAAGACGGAAAACTAATTCCAGTTACAGTAGTATCTTGTGAACCAAATGTAGTAATGCAAGTTAAGACAGTTGAAAAAGATGGTTATAATGCTATTCAACTTGGCGTATTTGAAAAGAAACAAAGTCGTGTTAATAAAGCTGAAGCTGGACACGCAAAAAAAGCAAACACTACACCTAAGCGCTTCTTAAAAGAAATTAGAGATGTTGAAGGCGCTTATAATGTAGGAGATAAAATAGGGGTAGATATTTTTGAAGTAGGAGAAGTTGTTGATGTAACTGGTACTTCAAAAGGTAAAGGAATGCAAGGTGTTATCAAAAGATGGAATGGTTCTCGTGGACCTATGGGACATGGATCACATTATCATAGAGGACCTGGTTCTTTAGGTACAATGCTTCCAAAAAGAGTATTAAAGGGTAAAAAACTTCCAGGACATATGGGAGTTGAAACGGTAACAATTCAAAATCTTGAGATTATTGAAGCAAATACCGAAGATAATTACATCTTAGTAAGTGGCAATATTCCAGGTGCAAAAAATTCTTTAGTTTATATTAGAACTGCTGTTAAAAATTCAAGAAAGGCTAGTCCTAAAGAAATTTTAACTTATACAGAAGAAACTGTTGTAGATGCAGTTGAAGATGTTAAGGAAGATACTCCAGTAGTTGAAGAAACTACTCCAGAAGTAGAAAATACTGAAGCAACTGAAACTGTAGCAGAAACTGAAAACACAGAAGCTACT
>CANQBE010000051.1 GCA_947589515.1 uncultured Bacilli bacterium | reverse complement strand
ATATTTCCAAGTAGTTTAAAAGAAATAAGAGATAGGGCATTTTATGGATGTATAGGAATAGTTGGAAACTTAAATTCAATAGTGGAACGAGGAATAACAACAGGAAAAAATGTATTTGCAAAATGTGGAAAGATGACAGGAGATATAAGTGTATTAATAGATACTTTACCAGATGATATGACAGAGATAGAAGATGAGCAATTTAGCGGTTTTAGTGGACTTACGGGAACACTTACTATACCAAAAAGAATAACAAAAATAGGAAATAATGCGTTTTCAAATTGTAGTGGGGTAGAGGGACTAGAATTTGATGACGAAAGTGAACTTTTAGAAATAGGTAATAGTGCTTTTCATGGATGTTCTTCAATTTCAAATAAATTAGTTATTCCTAGTAAAGTAAATAGTTTGGGTGAATATGCATTTGATGGTTGTAGTAGCTTATCAGGAGTTGAATTTAATAGTTTATTGACTGGAATTAGTGAGTATTGCTTTCAGGATTGTAGTAATCTGGTGTCTTTGGAAATACCTAAAAGTATTAATACGATTGGGTTAAGTAGTTTTCAAAGAACTGGGATTAGAAGAGCTGTTTTTAGTGGTGACGGAAAATCGAGTTTAAGTTTTAGTAAAGGTTCGTTCTCCAATTGTAAAATACTAGAGTGCATTACTTTTTCAGAGTATTCCTCAATATCAATTGGTGAATTAGCGTTTTACGAATGCGATATGTTAAATACAGTAGAAGGGTCGGAAAAAATTACTAGTGTAGGTAATCAAGCTTTTGCGAGTTGTGATCGTTTGGTTTCGTTTTCACTAGATAATGTTTCGAAAATCGGAAGCAGTGCCTTTGTTCAAGATAAAGAACTGACGTATCTACCTGAGTCTCAGTCACTAACGTATATTGGGGATCATGCTTTCGATGGATGCTCAGGTTTGAAATGTAATATCATAGAGTATCTAGAATCATCGTGTGTTAGTAATGTTGGGGATGCAGCATTCATTAATTGTAAGGGTCTAATTGGAACTTTCACGGGAAGTATCAGCAATAAGAACGAAAACAAGATTAATTTGGGAAATTCAGCGTTTTCTGGTACAGGTGTTGAAAGAGCGACAGAATTAAAAGGAACTTTTGAAGAAGATGAATATTTTAAGCTTGATTTAAAAGAGGATGATAATTTTTCAGGAACAACAAAATTTGTGGATTCAAATAGCAAAGAAATTACAAAAATAAAAATTAAAGAAGGTGTAACTGAGATAGGTGCTTCTACATTTTCGGGTTGTAGTTCTATAAAAGAAGTAATTATACCAGATAGTGTTACGGAATTAGGTACTGCTATATTTGAAGGTTGTAGTAGTTTATCCAATGTTACTTTGCCGAATAACGATAAAATTACAAAAATACCATACAGTATGTTTTTAAGATGTTCTTCTTTAAAAAATATTGAGTTACCGGAATACATAACGGAATTGCAGGGAGCATGTTTCGGGTATAGTGGGTTAACATCAATTAAACTTGATAATATAAAGATGATACGGAAACGAAGTTTTTGGAGATAGTAGTATTTCGAAGATAGAATTTGGAAACGAATTGACTTCCATTGGTAACTCGGTTTTTGAAAGATGCTCTAATCTAAAAGGTGAATTAGTAATTCCAGATACAGTGACTAATATAGGGACGAGTATTTTTTGGAGAACTAAATTGAGCGAAATTACGCTTGGAAAAGGTATAACTACTGTTCCTGGTAGTATGTTCTATTGGGGAAACAGCTTAACTAAAGTAATTTTTAAAAATTCTGAAATAACAAATATAAGTGGTAGTTCATTCTATAATTGTAGTAATTTAACGACTTTAGAAGGTATTGATTGGAAAAATGTAAGTAGTATAGGAACAAAGGCTTTTTATGGATGCGAGAGATTAGAAGGTACAGTGACATTGAACGAGACTTGTACATTTGATGAAGAAACTACATTTTTTAATTGCCCATTAAAAGTACGAAGAGGAAATACAAATGATTAAAGCCAATAGCTGAAGTTCACTTGTAAAAAAAAATAAGATATGTTATAATTTTTTTGAATTTGTTAAAAGGGAAATATTTATGAAAACAGCTGTAATTATTTTAAATTATAATTCAAAAAAAGATACAATTAGATATGTAAATGAAATTAAAGATTATGAAGTATTAGACACAATTATTGTTGTCGATAATGATTCTAGCAATCAAAATGAATTTGAAGAATTAGAAGTTTTGAAGTCAGAAAAAATTTATGTAATAAAGTCTGACAAAAATGGTGGATATTCTTATGGAAATAATTTTGGTTTAAAATTCTTAGAAAGTTTGAACGAAAATTTTGATTTTGTTGTAATTTCAAATCCTGATGTTGAAGTTAAAGAAGAAGCTTTTAAAGAATGTTTTAAAGTGCTTGAAACAAGTGAAAAAATTGCAGTTTGCGCACCAATTATGTTAGATAGAAATGGCGTTCATATTAGAAGAAGTAGTTGGAAAATTAGAAAACCAGGAATTGATATGATTAACTCTAGTAGATTAAATGAAATTTTATTCTATTATTTGTTTAAAAAAGGTGAATATCCTGAGGAAGAATTTAAGAAGGAAAAGCTAGAAGTTGAATGTGTTTCAGGTGCTTTTTTTGCAATAAAATATGATGTGTTTAAAAAAGTCGGATATTTTGATGAAAATGTGTTTTTGTTTTATGAAGAGGATATTTTGGCAAATAAGTTGCAAAAGTTAGGTTTAATAGAAGTTAGTCTAAATAATGTTTCATTTAAACATTTTGAAAGCCAAAGTATAAATAAAGTTTTAAGTTATTTTAACAAAATAAAAAGATTGCAAAAAAGTAAAATGTATTATCAAAAAGAATATAATAATATAAATACTTTTCAATTAATAATATTTACAATTATTAATTATTGGAGAAGATTAGAGCTTTTGATTGAAATACCAATAAGAAAATTATTAAAAAAATAAAAATTATCATATTTTATTAACTCCTTGAATAAATATAAATAAAGAATTTATATTTATTTTAGGAGTTTTTATTATGAGATTTAGAAGAAAAATGGGAGAGTTATTAGAAATGCCACCAGAAGTTACGAGCAATCTTCCAAAGATTACAATTTCTGGATTTGATGAGGTAATTATTGAAAATTTTGCTCGGAATACTTGAATATGAAGAGTTCTTTGTAAGAATTAAGACATATATAGGAAATGTCATAATAAATGGTTTTAATATGAAATTAAACCAGTTAAATTCAGAAGATGTAATGATTAAAGGAATTATTTCTAATATTAGTTTTGAAAAAGGAGAAGTTGAAGATTAATGAAGCTTTTTAAGATTTTGTATTTATATATTTTAGGATATGTTGATATAAGAGTAAGTGGTTTTTTTACAGAAAGATTTGTTAACCTTTGTTTTGCAAAATCTATTTTTTTATGGAAATTAAATAGAATTTCTTCAGGTGAAATACAGGCAAGAATTAGTTGTTCTGATTTTTGGAAAATTCGTAAAATAGCCAAAAAGTCAAAATGCAAGGTAAAAATATGTGATAAAAGAGGTCTACCATTTTTATTAAATAGATATAAGAAAAGAAAAATTTTTGCAATTACCTTTGGGGTAGTTGCAATTTTGATTTTTGGACTAACTAGATTTGTTTGGAATATTGA
>CANQBE010000050.1 GCA_947589515.1 uncultured Bacilli bacterium | reverse complement strand
TTATCAAACTTCAATTTTTAAAAGTTGCATAAGAAAACCTCTAGAAAAAATCTAGGGGTTTGTCTACACTCTGACTTCACAAATTGTGAAGTTTTTTTCATGGTATTCAAAGTTTCATCACATATACTTAACTAGTAAGGTTAGGATGTGATAGGATTGGAAAATCAGGAAACGCAAGATCAACAGATGTTAATTGTAGATGGCCAATTAGTTGGTACAATTCTATATATTCTATCTTTAGTAATTTCTATTGTATTGATTATAAATCAAAGACAAAGATCACAAAATAAGGAAGGATTTTTAACTGCTAAAGAATCACAGATATTAGCCTTATTTAATAAAATATTTGTGTTGTTATTATTATTTTTATTTCTGTATTTGGATTATGAGGCTAAGGATTTGGCAGAGAAGACAAATCAAGATACCTCTGCTTTAGAGTTACAAATTATTGCATCTATTATTTCGTTGGTTCCTGTATTAATAGGAATTTATGTAGTAGTTACAGACTTTTCTAATACTAACCTACAAACAGCAGAAATTGAGAATCCTTTTGCTTAGAAGTATGGAATGTCTGCTTCGTTAGTCATCCACTTCTTCAAATACGATATTTCTAATATATGTATATGGTGGAGTTAATGAAGAAGATGCATTACCAAAGTTGAATCTAGTTAAAATTCTAACATATTTTGTTGGAATGCGAAAAGCAGTTGTAGCATTAGGATTATTGGTACTTATTCCTGTTATTGTAGCACGATAATTCTGATAACTGTTTGATAATGGTTTACTAGATACCAACGAATAGTTATGTGCGTAACCATCACTATTTTGAGAAACTTGAGTTCCTGCTAGATAGGTACCTCTATCCCATGGTTTTGTCAAAGTGATAGTATTGTTTTCTTTATCTATCGAATTTTCATTTATCCATGCTGTAGTCCAAGTAGTATTTTGCGAATAGGTTAATGGTGGATATTGATAGCCTGTTGAATCTTTATAATTCCAAAAGATAAAGCCTCTTTGGTAACTTGGTGTTGATGATGTTATGTTCCAATTAGATACATCGTCTAAATAAACTACTTTATCTCCATTTTTTAAATCTTTTGTTAATTTCGTTAAGGTATTAGGAATATACATTATATTTGGTGCATTAATAATTAACTTATCATAATCATATTCATATAGTCCAATATAATTTGTTGCATCTGTTATTTCTGTATAAGCTTCCATAGAATAATCATATTTCTTATTAGTATCGATTGAGATATATACATTAGAAAAAACATCTGCTTGCTTAGTTACATCGATTTTGAAATCGTTAGTTTCCTTATTATAGATAAAATCTGGAAAATTGGTATTATCTTCATATTCTCCATAGCCATTGATAACTAAGTTTTTGTATATATTTTGTTTACAGATTTCATGATGATTGGTAAACTCTTCTACTTCTTCTAAACTATATCTTTTTACTAAACATTTATCATTATTTAATCCTTGAAATCCAATTTGGCCATCTTTTTTAATATATACTGTTCCTGCTAAAGCATTATTGGCTAGAGCTAATTTACTATTATCTTCTGGTAAAGTAAATGTTGTTGTTTGAGTTATTTCATGATTTCTAGAATACTTTTCTACTTCTTCTATAATTGTATATAACTGTTGTTTTTCTTTACTATAATCTAGTTTAGGTATAGATTTTCCTTTACTTAGTGATAAATCATTATTAATAAATCCTCCTTCTATTCCTAGAGTGATGGTTTGATCATTTTCTGTATGATTCCTTACATATAAAGTAATCTCTTTTTTAGCATTCTTTTTAATTTCGCCTTTAGGATCATCCTTAGTATCTTCTACATAGCCAAATTCTAAATTAGGATTTTCATTACTTATTTGATAATATAATTCATACTTGGTATCAGTATCATTTAAAGAAGTTACTTCTATTTTAAATTCCTTAGCGGTGTGACTAGGAATTACTAATTCCTTTTCACTTAATTTATAATCTAGAGTTCCTACTACGATATTTAGTTTTCCATGTTCTTCTAATTTATTCGTAAAGAAGCCATATGATACATAAATACTTGTTACTAACAATACTGTTAATATTAATAAACTCATATAAATAATTTTTTTCTTATTCATAACTTCCTCCAGTTTTTAAGCAAAATACTTGAAAACTAGAGAATAGGAAAAATACCTTATTGAATCACAACAATTGAATTTTAATCTTATCACAATCAAAAAAAATATTGTTTATAAAATTCCATATTTTATAAGGATATAAACAATATTTCAATTCTTTTAAGTATTTTGATTTAGGATTTATATTTTTATTATATAACTGAAAAAGAAAAAAATCTAGATTTAGATTCTTTTCTTTTTCATTTTACTCTTCATTTACAATCTTATTATTCATCCACTTCTTCAAATACAATATTTCTAATATAGGTATATGGTGGAGTTAATGTAGAAGATGCATTATCATAATTAAACTCAGTAAAAATTCTAACATATTTTGTTGGAAAGCGGAAAGAAGTAAAAGAATTATTATTATAATTTGTTCCTGTAATTATTGCATGATAATGCTGATAGCTATTTGGCAAGAAATAACCTCCACCCAATGAATAATTGTAGTAATTTCCAGAACTTCCTTGCGAAACTTGAGTTCCTGCTGGATATGTACCACCATTCCATGGTTTTGTCAAAGTGATAGTATTGTTTTCTTTATCTATCGAATTTTCACTCATCCATTCTGCATATCCCGTTAGATTTCTTGAATATGTTTCGGGTGGATATTGATAACCTGTTGAATTTTGATAATTCCAAAAGATAAAGCCGCGTTGAGGACTCGGTGTTGCTGATGTTATATTCCAATTAGATACATCTTTTAAATAAATTACTTCATCTCCATTTTTTAAATCTTGTGTTAGTCTCGTTAAGGTATTGGGAATATACATTACATTTGGTGCTACAATAATTAGCTTATCATAATCATATTCGCCTAATCCAATATAATTTCTTCCATTTATGATTTCTGTATAGGCATCCATAGAGTAAGCATACTTCTTATTAACGTCTACCGGGATATATATATTAGAAAAAATAACTACATGCTTAGTTACATCAATTTTGAAATCATTAGTTTCTTTGTTGTATGTAAATGATGTAAAATTGGTATTATCTCCATATTCTCCATAGCCATTGATAACTAGGTTTTTGTATATATTCTGATTGCAGATTTCATGGTGATTGGTAAACTCTTCTACTTCTTCTAAACTATATCTTTTTACTAAACATTTATCGTTATTTAATCCTTGAAATCCAATTTGGCCATCTTTTCTGATATATACATTTCCTGCTAAAGTATTATCTGCTAGAGCTAACTTACTATTTTCTTCTGGTAAAGTAAATGTTGTTGTTTGGGTTATTTCATTATTTCTAGAATACTTCTCTACCTCTTCTATAATTGTATATAACTGTTGCTTTTCTTTACTATAATCTAGTTTTGGAATCGATTTTCCTTTTTTTAATACTAGATTATTATTTAAAAATCCCCCTTCTACTCCTAGCGTGATTGTTTGATTATTCTCTGTATGATTTCTTACATATAAGGTAATTTCCTTTTTAGCATTCTTTTTGATTGCTCCTTTAGGATTATCCTTGGTATCTTCTACATAGCCAAATGTTAAATCAGAATTTTCATTACTTATCTGATAATATAATTCATACTTGGTATCGGTATCATTTAAAGAAGT
>CANQBE010000049.1 GCA_947589515.1 uncultured Bacilli bacterium | reverse complement strand
TATAAAATAATATTACTTTCTTGCATATTTAACCTCCTTGATAACATTATTATATAGTTTGAACATTTGTTTGGCAACACATTTTTTAATTATTTTAATTAATTATTGATATTAAAATTATGACATAGAAAAACAGACCATTTAAATGATCTGTTGAGCTATTTTCTACTTACTTAATTTATTATATTCTTCATCCGTTACTGGTTCTAGCCACTCATTTGATGTTCCTTCACCAGGTACTTCTACAGCTATATGGCTAAACCAAGAATCTTTTCTTGCTCCATGCCAATGTTTTACATTTGCAGGTATTACAACAATATCACCAGGAGATAATTTTTGTACTTCTTTTCCCCATTCTTGGTAGTATCCATATCCTGCGGTGCAAATTAAAACCTGTCCTCCACCCGATTTTGATTTATGAATATGCCAATTATTTCTACATCCCGGCTCAAATGTTACATTTGCAAAACTAATCCCATTCTCTGTTTTTGTAATAGGGTTTAAATAACTGTTTCCAGTAAAATACTTTGCATAGGCATTATTTGGTTGACCTAATCCAAAGACATTTACTCTATCAAATTCTTCCTTATTCATTTTTGTCACTTCCATATACTTCTTCTATTAAAGGGAATGTACTCCAAGCTTTAGGCCATCCACAATAAAATGCTAATTGAGTTACTGTTTCTACTAATTCTTCTTTAGTCAAGCCATGTGCTTTACCTAAAGCTATATGTGCCTTTAATTGTGGATATAGTCCGCTTGAGAATAATGCTGAAATAGTAATTAAACTTCTATCTCTTGCAGATAATTGCTCTTCTCTTGACCATACCTCCCCAAATAATACATCATCATTTAATCTTGCAAATTCAGGTGCTAACTTACCTAAATTATCTCTACCTGCAGTTTGTTTTTTCATTATTTTTCCTCCTCCAAACTCATAAATTTTTCTACTTTCATACTTAAATGATATTTACTTCTTAAATCTGCTATTTCTTTCATCATTTCGGATTTATGATGAATATCTAGTGCTTCTTCGTTTTCCCATCGATCGATAAGTAATACCGTTTCTTCATCACCCATGGGAAAGAAGTATTCATATTTTAGATTACCTTCTTCCTTTCTTACCCGATCAACAATACCACTCGATACCATTTCGTGAGCAAACTTTTTGGCATTACCATTTTCACCTTTATAATAAATATTAATCGTTATACTCATAGTTTCGCCTATATAACCCAACTTGTTACATCATTTTCTGATACATTACTTGAAAATCTTTTAGCACTTACAAAGTTAAGGTTACTATATGTATTTTTTAAAGTGTTAAAACTGTTATTTACACTTGATCCACCTGATGTTGCAAAGCAAAAGATTTTTTTATTTTCAAGATTGTTTTCTTCAATAAAGGTGTTTACGATTCTAGGTGCTAAATCCCACCATACAGGAAAGCCAATTAAGATAGTATCATAATCACTTAAATTAGAAACTTTATTTTTTACCTCTGGTCTTGATGCTGGATTATTCATTTCAACTGATGATCTACTATTTGCATTGTTCCAATTTAAGTCCTCACTTGTGTATTTATTTACAGGTTCAATCTCAAATAAATCACCACCTGTAATGTTGGCTACTTTTTGAGACACTCCTCTTGTTACACCACTAGCTGAAAAGAAACTCACTAAAATTTTACTCATAAATTCATTCCTTTCTTTTTAATACCAATCATGTTTTTCATTTCTATCCAAAGAATTTATTTCTTGCATTTCTTCATCAGTTAATTCAAATCCATAAATATCCGTATTTTCTTTAATATGAACTGGATTAGAAGATCCTGGAATTACCACAACACCTTTTTGTAAGTTCCAACGAAGGATTACTTGTGCTGATGATACCTGATGATTATTTGCTATTTTAACTATTGTTTCATTATTTAATAACTCACTCGTATGACCTCTTCCTCCAAATGGATACCATCCTTGTACTACAATACCTAAATTTTGAATAAATGGTATAACATCATTTTCTTGATAATAGGGATGGATTTCATTTTGAACAAGAGCTGGCATTATATTTACTTTTGGAAGAAAATCATTTAATTCTTCAACATACCAATTAGAAAGTCCTAAAGAACGAATCTTACCACTTTCAACATATTTTTCCATTTCTTTATACGCACTAACATCATTCGTGCCTGGATGGTGTAAAAGCATCATATCAATATATTCAATATCTAACTTCTTTAAAGCAAGTTCTATGGCTTCTTTTGGTTTATCAAATTGACTAGGGTATATTTTAGTAATAACAAATATTTCTTCTCTAGGTATTCCTGAATCTTTAATTGCTTTACCTATTTCTTCTTCGTTACCATACATATAAGCTGTATCAATTAACCTTACTCCTGATTTTAATGCACTAGATACAGCATTATAACAAGTATCTCCTGTTAGACTATATGTTCCAAGTCCGTTTATTGGCATAACATAACCACTATTTAAAGTTACTTTTTTATTATCAATATCAAAATCAATTTGTTTGTAATTAGCATTTATATTATTATTCATAATCTTACTTTCCTCTACATTATCAAAAACTTTTATTCCTAATATTTTTATAATAATTCCTGTATCATAACCACTTTTTGAATTAGTATTTATTCTATGAACATTGCTTATTTGATATGTTAATGCTCGATATTCTACTGTTCCACCATCCTTTAAATGAAAAGGAATTGGTACAAATAAAATTAAAACTAAAGGTATTAAAATAAACATCAATTTCTTTTTCATAATCATTCCTAATAATTTAATTCATTAACCCAATTTTTTATTTCATTTTGACTTGTACTCGATGAAAATCTTGATCCATCTATCCAAACAACATTTTTATTATAGTTTTTTAGTGTATTTAAACTAGTTGTTATAGGGGTGCTACCAGATGTACAAAATGGAATAATAGTTTTACCATTTAAATTGTGACTATCTAAAAATGTTAAGATTATTTTAGGTACATCTCCCCACCAAATAGGATAACCCAAATAAATGACATCATAACTATCTGTATTTATGTTATTTTCTATTTCAGGTCTAGCATTAGAGTCATTTTGTTCTCGGTTCGCTCTCGAATTATCATTTCCATAATTTAAATCACTATCGGTGTATTTTTCTTTTGGTACTATTTCTATTAAATCTCCATCGGTTGCATCTTTGATATATTCCGCTACTTTTTTAGTATTACCTGTTGCAGAAAAATAAATGATGGCAATTTTTTTGTTTGAATTATTATCTTCGTTATTTTGATCCGAGTTATTTCCTTCTTGTTGATTGGTCGAAGTATCTTGTGTGTTCGATGAACTATCTAATTCGGAAGTAGGGCTTGTCATTAAACAGATGCCTCCGACTACTCCAATAACTCCAATTATTAATATTCCTATTATTACTAACCATGTTTTCTTATTCATTTCATTCTCCTCTTTCTATTGGTAATAATTTTTGGAAATTTTTAAAATATATCTTTTCTTTATCTTCTTTTGAAATTGGTAATTCATCAATGGCACTTTCTATTTCCTTGGTAGCACCATTTGACATAATTCCAAATGGGGAATCGGTACCATATAAGACTTTATCTATTCCAAAGTAATATATGGCTAGTTCTAGTGCTTTCGTATTTCCTAAAATGGCGGTATCCACATAAAACTTTTTAAACTCATCTTTTTTATCCTTCATTATATTATCAATTCTACCTGCAAAGTAAGGCACCATTGCTCCGGCATGATGAACAATAATCTTAATGTTAGGGCATTCTTTGAAAATATTAGCATTTACTAAATCTAACATACTTTGCGATAACTCGTATTCCCAACTAAACACAATATTATTATCAGGCTTTCTTAAATCGAATACAGGATGAAGTAAAACAAGCAATCCAAGCTCTGCACTTTTTTTAGAATTGGTAAATATTCTTTGGAAGCGATACTTTTTCCTAAATGTCTTGTAAAAACTTGAACACCAACAAGTTCTTTAGATGAAGCAATTTCATCTAAAATATGTAGGGACTCTTCAACATTATTAAAAGGTAACATTCCAATTCCATAAGGAAACATATCATT
>CANQBE010000048.1 GCA_947589515.1 uncultured Bacilli bacterium | reverse complement strand
GCCTAAGATTGTTGTTTACATGAACAAATGTGATCAAGTAGACGATCCAGAACTACTTGACTTAGTAGAAATGGAAATAAGAGAATTACTTGGAGAATATAATTTTGATTCAAATTGTCCTATCATTCGTGGTAGTGCTCTTAAGGCTCTTGAAGGTGATGAAGCTGCTGCTCAATCAATTCGTGACTTAATGGCTGCTGTTGATAGTTATATTGATGCTCCAGTAAGAGATACTGAAAAACCATTCTTAATGAGTATCGAAGATGTATTTACTATTTCAGGACGTGGTACTGTTGTTACAGGACGTGTTGAACGTGGTAAGTTAAATCTTAATGATGAAGTTGAAATCGTTGGTTTACGTCCAACTCAAAAATCTGTTGTTACAGGTATTGAAATGTTCCGTAAATCACTTGATTTTGCTCAAGCTGGTGATAATGCTGGTGTACTTCTACGTGGTATCGCTCGTGAAGATGTTGAACGTGGACAAGTACTTGCTAAACCTGGAAGTGTTACTCCTCATACTAAGTTTAAAGCAAGTGTTTATGTTCTATCTAAAGAAGAAGGTGGAAGACATACTCCATTCTTCTCAAATTATCGTCCACAATTCTATTTCAGAACTACAGACGTAACTGGTGTAATCGAGTTACCTGCTGGTGTTGAAATGGTAATGCCTGGTGATAATGTTGATATGACAGTAGAATTAATTGCTCCAGTAGCACTTGAAAATGGTACACAATTCTCAATCCGTGAAGGTGGACGTACTGTTGGTGCTGGTGTAGTATCAGAAATTATCAAATAATTGATAAATGAATTTTAAAAAAGTTGAGATTTTCTCAACTTTTTTTGTGTAAACAATTGACACTCGGGGGGGGTATTATATAATTATCTTATAAATAAAAAATAAACATAAGTTATTAACAACAAGATAGAAAGGGTTAGGATAATGAAAAAAATAGGAGTGAAATATTTTGTAGTAGGAATGTTACTAATATTAGAAATAGTATCATTAACATTAATGTATAAAAGTAGTCATAATAAAGAAGTAGTATTAGATGAAGTAAAATTAAAAGACTTAATAAAAAATGATATGATATCGATAATGACAGATGAAACAGGAAAGGGAACATATACAGAATATACAACAAGTAGTAGTACATGGCCATCATCAAGTAAATATAAATACAATTCAGATAAGAGTCAATGTATAAATGAAAAAGGTAGTGTAGTAAATAATGTATTAACATTTGATGGAACAAGAGCAATATTAACATCGGATGAAGGAATGCATTGTACATTATATTTTGATAAAATAATTGGTCCATTAGCCACATTAAGAGAAAATGATGATGAAAATCAAATAACAGGAGACTTAGTAGGAGGAATGTATCGTTATCAAGGAACAGACGGGGTAAATAATTGGATATGTTTTGGAACAAATGATAAAAGTAAATGTATAACTGAAGAAGGAATAGATAAATATATGTATCGAATAATTGGAGTAATGTCTGATGGCCAACTTGCTTTAATAAAGGAAACAGGGGTTAAAGTCGGAAGTACAAAAACATTCCAATGGAATGAAATATTCAAACAAACTGCAACTGATTGTGGAGAAGATGGTTCAAAATGTATATGGATAAAATCAAAAATATACAATAGACTAAATGGATTATGTAAATCAAGTAACGTTAATTGTAAAGGAACAACGTCTGGAACTGATGGAAATACAAATATATTTATAGGAAATAGTAATTATGACTATTTAAATACAGGAAATTCATGGTTTAATTTAATAAACGATTATACTTGGAAGTATGGTGATGTAACAGGAAAATTTAGTAGAGTAGAAGGTCAATATGAAATTTCATATGGGGATGATGCATATAAACTTGAAAGTGCATTGAATACAACCATTAGTGCCAAAATTGGATTAATGTATATACATGATTATTTATATGCTTTTCCTGATGGAAAAGAAATAAGAGGCGAAATGCCATGGATAAACATAAATAAAGATGTGAATAGCCAGCAAAGTTTAAGTGAATGGATAATAAGTAGACGTCCTATGAATGGGGACATTACCGCATGGTTTATAAATGAAGTAGCACCTCATAGTACGGCTTTAGTGAATGGAGCTAGTGTTCGACCTGTATTTTATTTAAAACCTGATATTGTACTAGAATCAGGAAGTACAGGAAGTAAGAGTAATCCATACATAATAGCAGGTATGCCATCAGATGTCGATAATCCACCGGTAATAAGGAGTATAACAACTGAAAACGTAAATGCTCATAGTATTAAAATTTCAGTATCGGCATCTGATGATAAGATAGTTAGTAACTATTGTTATGCAATTCAAAAAGGGGTAGATGTAAATGTAACAAGTGAGGAAACGTGTGGAGGAAATACCAAAGAATTTACTGGATTAGATCAAGCAACCGCATATACAATTAAAGTTAGAGTTGTAGATAGTGCTAAACAAGAAGCAACAGAAAAAAAGACTATAAATACTAATGCATTATATTGTTCATTTAATTTAACATATAGATCTGGTAAAATAGCTATACAATTAACATATCCTACTACAATCTCAGTTTCATCATATAAAATTGATGGTAAAAGTAATATTAGTGAAAAGACAATATATATAGATAAAGATCAAACAGGAACGATTAATGGAGAAATTACTGATACAAGTGGCAATGTGGCTAGTTGTAGTGTTAAAACACAAGGTAGAACTTCAAGTGGATATTGCTTAAGTTGTGGTAGTGGATCTTCTACAGGAGGAGCATCTGGTGGATTTGCTGCATTCTTTAGTACCTCAAAAGAATGCGACGAATATCGAAGTCAATATAGTGGAAGTAGTGGAGGAGCTACTTGGGGAGGCAGTTGTCTTTGCAACTCATGTACTGGTTGTGCTACTGATTATAATCTGTTACTTGATAGCGATCCTAGTTTAGATTATAATGTGGCAAGATGTTATAAAATTACATCTTAATATTGAAGAAGCTAAGATGTTCAAACTTGCTAATAAATGTTAATAGATGGAAAAAAGAAGTTCTCGTCAACGAAGACGTTAAAATAGAATAAACTTAACCCTGAGAGATAGAAATATCTCTCTTTGTTTTTTTATATAATAGGAAAGTCATACTATAAAATAGTTCAAAAAGAATATGAACAAATGTCGAAGAAAAATATAAAACCAACACAAAAGACAAGACAAAAATAAGTCTTGTGAAAAATCTTTAAAAATTTTAAATTGAATTAATTTTCTTTATAAAGAAGCTGTTCTCTAAAGAAACACATTTATCAAATTAACATTTAGAAGGAGTAGCACAAAAAGAATTAAAAAATTGCATAAAAAGTTATAAAAAATTGTTGTGCAACAAACAAAGTATGTTATAATTTAAATGTAGTGTCATGGGGGGTATGAATTATGTTAATTAATCGAGCTTATAAATTTAGAATGTATCCAAATGAAAAAGAACAAGAAATAATTAATAAAACAATTGGTTGTTCTAGATTTGTATATAATTATATGCTAAGTTTAAAAAAGAAAAATAGTACATTAAGCACTTATGATTTAATCAAAGAAATACCAAATTTAGTAAAAAACAATACCTTTTTAAAGGAAGTAGATAGTTGTTCCTTAAGATGTGCTATATTTGACTTAGATAATGGCTTTAAAAAATATTATCAAAGAGAATGTGGATATCCAAAATATAAGAAAAAAGGTGTAAAAGATTGTTATAGAACAAATTACATAAAAAGTGAATATAAAGGAACGACATATGAAAATATTAAAGTAGATTTACAAAAAGGTGTCATAAAATTACCAAAAATAAAAGAAATAAAAATAAGAGGATATCGAAAATTAGAAAAAATAAAAGGTAGAATAATTAATGCAACAATAGAACATATAGCAAATAAATATTATGTATCAGTATGTGTTGAAGAAGAAATAAAAGAAGAAGTAAAAGTTTCTCAAAATGCAGTAGGAATAGATTTAGGAGTAAAAAGTTTAGTAGTAACAAGTGATGGAGAATATTATGGAAATCCGGATTATTTAAAGAAATATGAAAAAAAGATTAAAGGATTGCAAAAAGGTTTAAGCAGAAAAGAAAAAGGAAGTAAGAATTATTATAAAATTAAAAATAAAATCCAAGAAGTATATAGAAAATTACAAAATGCTAGAAGAAAAATGAATGAAGAAATAGTAAGTAAAATAATAAAAAATAATGACATAATAGTAACTGAAGATTTAAGCATAAATAAAATGTTAAAAGAAGCAAATTGATAATGTCAATATAAAAATGTAGGTTTTGGCTAATATAATTATGTAGGAAAACCTACATTTTTATATTAGCAA
>CANQBE010000047.1 GCA_947589515.1 uncultured Bacilli bacterium | reverse complement strand
AAATTATCAAACTTCAATTTTTAAAAGTTGCATAAGAAAACCTCTAGAAAAAATCTAGGGGTTTGTCTACACTCTGAGGAGCCTATTCAGACTCTTTTTCTTGTGGAATCTCAATTTTTATTGTATAATTTACCTAGTGGTAAGGTGATTATATGTACTTGAAAGAAATACAAGCATCAGGATTTAAATCCTTTGCAGATAAATTAAATATTGTGTTAGATAATAATATTACTTGTATTGTAGGTCCTAATGGTAGTGGAAAAAGTAATGTAGTTGATGCTGTTCGTTGGGTATTAGGAGAACAATCTGTTAAAAGTCTTCGTGGTGATGGAGCTATGACAGATGTTATTTTTTCCGGTAGTAAAAGCCGTAATGGCTTAAATGTTGCTAGCGTTTCCTTAATTTTTGATAATAGTGATAATTATTTAAAAGTTCCTTATACAGAAGTATCTATTAAAAGAAAAGTTTATCGTACTGGGGAAAATGAATATTTTTTAAATGGTGAAAAGTGTCGTTTAAAAGATATTACTGATTTATTTATGGATAGTGGGATAGGAAAAGAAAGTTTTAATATTATTTCACAGGGGGAAGTTCAAAAAATTTTATCGAATTCTCCTTATGATCGTAGAGTCGTATTTGAAGAGGCTGCTGAAGTATTAAAGTATAAAAAAAGAAAAGAAGAAGCTATTCGTAAATTGGACCGAACTCATAATAATTTAGATCGTGTGAATGATATTATTGCTGAGTTGGAAATTCAATTGGAGCCTTTAAAAGAACAGAGTATCAAGGCTAAAGATTATTTAGAAAATAAAAGGGCATTAGAAAATATTGAAGTTGCATTAATTGCTTATGAAATAGGAACTTTAAATGAAGAATATCAATTGGATAAAAAGAAGATTCAAGATTTAAATCAAGAAATTGTTTCGCTATCTACTCATAATAGTGGAAGCGATGCTACTATTGATCAAGCAAAAGTACATTTATTAAAGTTAGAGAAACAGATTAGTGAACTTCAACAAAGGCTATTAGAACTTACGAAACAAGAAGAAAAAATTAATGGAGATAAGAAAATTTTACAGGAAAGAAGTAAATATGATGCCAAAGATAATCGCATTCATGATAATATTACTTTATTAAAAGAAAATGAATTGAAACTGAAAAATGATATTAGTTTGTTAGAAAAAGAAATTGAATTTGATAAAAACCATTTATTACAGCAACAGAAACAACTACAAGAAATAGATGATCAGTTAGATTCTTGTAATCAGACTAGTATGCAATATTTAAAAGAGGAAAACTTTAAGAAAAAAGAAAACTATGATTTAGAAAATAGAATTAGTTCTTTACAAAATTTTATTGAAAGTGGTGGCTATTTACCAAATAGTATTAAAAGTATTATCAATAATCCAAGATTAAATGGTATTCATGATGTAATTGGTAATGTCATTGAAATCGATGCTAAATTTAGTAAGGCATTAGATGTTGCCTTAGGAGGAAGTAAACAATTTTTAATTGTTGATAATGAAGAGTGTGCAAAAGATGCTATTTCCTTTTTAAAGGATAATCAGTTAGGTCGATGTACTTTTTTTCCTTTAAATGTGATTAAATCGAAATCTGTAGATTATGATACTATGCAATTGTTAAGACAAGAAATGGGTTATATTGATACTTTAGCTAATATGACTAAATTTGATTCTATTTACAAAAATATTGTCTATAATCAATTAGGAAATGTTTTACTCGTAACAGATCTTGATTCTGCGAATAAGATTAGCCGAAAGATTCAAGGACGATATAAAATTGTAACCATTGATGGAGAAGTGATTCATGTTGGTGGTTCTATCACTGGTGGAAATTTCAATGCTAGTAGAAGTATCATTACTGATAAACAAGAACTAGAAAATTTGGAAAAACAACGCACTCGTAATCAAGAAATTATAGCAGAATTAGAACAAAAAATGAAAATAGTAGAACAAGAAAAAAATAGTGTTACCGAAAAGAAGGAATCTTTCCAATCTGCTTATGTTTTAGAAAATGAAAAATTAAATAGTAAATCTCATACATTAGCAGAATATCAAAATCGATTAGAAACTATTCAAGACGATCTTTCTAGTTTAGAACATGTCGTTGGTTCTTCTTTATCCGAAGAAGAAGAAAGAATTATGACAACTTTCTATGACGTTCAAAATGAAAAACAACGAGTACAGTTGGAATTTAATCAGATGACTAAGGACAAAGATTCTTTAAAGTTAGAAATTGATGAATTAGAAGCTAAAAATAAATTGAATAATAGTACTTTAAGTAAGAAACAGAATGAATTAAAAGATTTAGAAATTAAAGTTAGTAAAATGGATGTAAAACTAGATTATTATTTAAATACTTTAAGTGAAGATTATGAATTAACTTATGAAAAAGCAAAAGAAAATTATCGATTAGAGTTAGAAGTAGATGAGGCAAGAGAAAAAGTTAATACTTATAAAAATAATATTAAAAAAATAGGTATGGTTAATTTAGCATCAATTGAAGAATATGAAAAAGTATCAGAAAGATATCAGTTCTTGGATAGTCAAAGAAATGATTTATTAGATGCTAAAGAAACACTTTTAGAAATCATTCACGAAATGGATGAAGTTATGAAAGAAGAATTTATGAAAACCTTCAAACAAATTCAAGTTGAGTTTGAAAATGTCTTTAGACAATTATTTAGTGGAGGTAAAGCTTCTTTGAAATTGACAGATCCGGATAATATTTTGGAAACTGGGGTTGAAATTATTGCATCTCCTCCAGGAAAAAAATTAACTACTATTTCTCTTTTATCAGGTGGTGAAAAAACATTAACGGCTATTAGTTTATTATTTGCGATTTTAAATGTTAGACCAATTCCGTTCTGTATTTTTGATGAAGTAGAGGCTGCCTTAGATGAAGCTAATGTCGATAATTTTGGTAGATATTTGGATCATTATAAAACCAAAACACAATTTTTATTAATTACTCATAAGAAAAAAACGATGGAATATGCCAATACTTTATATGGTATTACGATGCAAGAATCTGGTGTTAGTAAATTAGTAAGTGTCAAATTAGAAAATAAATAATGATTCAGTCATTCATTTTAATCGGTTATGATAATTATCTTGACTAATCTATGAAAAATTATCTATAATAATAATGTAATAGAATAAGGTTTAAGTATATTAATTAGAGATACATCAATATTGTTTATTTCTTTACCCAATAGGGAATAGAATAAACAATATTTTTTTGTGTTTGTTGATACTTCTCTTTTTAAAAAGTCATTATTTATTAGATTATTTTACTACTTTTCTAGTTTCTAATTAATATACTTAGAATCTAATAGTTTCTTTAGGAGAAGTGGTTATGAGAAAAATTTGGTTTCAAAATAAATATTTTATGGTTATGACAGTGTTAGTTGCATTGTCTATTATTTGTTTAATTGCTTCAGCCAGTTATGCTTTTTTTGTAACAAGTACAGAAAGTAAAGATTATGTAATTTATACAGGAAATTTAAAAGTTGATTATGCAAAAAGGACATCTGTTATTAATTTAGAGAATGCCTATCCAATGAGTAATCAAGAGGGATTACAACAAACCCCTCATGAATTTACAGTAACCAATAATGGCAATATTAATGCCAGATATCAAATTCGATTAGAAATAGATAATACTATTAAAAATATGGTACCTTTACAATACATTAAATTTAGTTATACTAAAGACAATGGTTCCTATTCTAATCCGATTCAATTATCTAACTTAGATACCAGTTTAGTATTTTTAAGAAATGTAATCATAAAACCAGGAGAAGAACATCAGTATGGCATCAAGTTATGGATAGATATTAGCGCACCAAATGAGATTCAAGGAAAAGAGTTTAAAGCAAGGATTGTAGTAGATAGTATTCAAGATGTAGAAGATGGATATGTAGTAGATACTCCACCAATCATTACTTTAAAGAAAGATGCCAAAGGAAATCAAGATGTTCATTTAAAAGTAGGAGATAAATATCAGGAATTAGGAGTAGAAAAAGTAGAAGATGATCAAGAGATATTTACAATAGAAGATGTTAAAACAACGATTGAATATTATAATGGAACCAATCAAGAAGTAAAAGAAGTACAAGAGATTGATACTACTCAAACAGGAATCTATTATATTAATTATCAAGTAAAAGATCAAAGTGATAATATTGGACAAGCAACAAGAATAGTCACCATAAATCAAACAGATAGTATACCAGATATTACGTTAAAAGGTAATCAAACATTAACCCTAGGAGAAGGAGATTACTATCAAGAAGAAGGGGTAGAAGTAAAAGAAGGAAACAAAGTAGTAACAATAGGAGAAGTGAAGACAAGTTTAATTGGAAGTTATTCCGTAAAATATATTGTAGTTGATAAAGCAGGCAACTTAAATAGTACAGCAAGAACAGTACAAGTAATAGCACCACATCGAGAAGAAATCTTAAATGGAGCAGACCCAGTATTAGCAAGTAATTTAATACCAGTAACGATAGCAGAAAATGGAACAGTAACAAGAGCAAGTACTTTATCAGA
>CANQBE010000046.1 GCA_947589515.1 uncultured Bacilli bacterium | reverse complement strand
AAATGGCAGGTAATGATAATACTATTGAAAGAGAATTTGGAGCATATAAATCTATTGAAGATAATTATCCAAAATATATAATTTCTCTTGATAAAATAGATTTATCTCGTGATGGTATTATTCATCTAAACTTAATTGATTTTCTATTAAATAATGATTTTTAAAATAAAGTATTTAAACCATATAAAACAAAAGAAATTGAGAAATTTGTGTATTGCAGAGAATTCTGCAGAGCTCTGCAGTAAATACTGCAGAAATACATAAAATATATTAAGAAAAATATTGTAGGAGAAGTAAAATGAATAATAAACTTAATAATATGATTAATGAATTTTTAGCAAATACTGATGCAAAGGATGAAAAAGAATTGAATGAAAAATTACAAGAATTTATTCAAAAATACAATGCAGGTGAAATAGAATATGAAAATACAGCATTGGATGATGCTTATGAACTATTAGAAAAAGCAGAAAATGCAAAATCTAAAGTACAAGCTATAAAATATGCAAAAGAAGCATATGATATATGCCCAGATTGCTTTGATGCAGTTTTATTTCAGGTACATTTAGAAGATAATCCTTTAAAAAGGTGGAAACTATTAGAAGAAGGATTAAAATTTGAAAAAGACAAATTAGAAAAAGAAGAACAATTTAAAAAAGATAATATTGGGCACTTTTATGGAATATTTGAAACCAGACCATATATTAGGGGTTTATATGCAAAAGCAGATTACTTAATTTTAGATGGCAAAATAAAGCAAGCACGCGATGTTTGTAAAGAAATTCTTAGATTAAATGAAAATGATAACACGGGTGCTAGATATTTACTTATGGCGATATATGCTTATTTAGAAGAAGAAAATGATATGCTTAAACTATACAAAAAATATTCAGAGGAAAGCTTAGAAATGTTATTTCCACTATTTATACTTTACTATAAGCAAGGAAATGATAAGAAAGCTAAAGAGTATTTAGATCGAATAAAAAAAGCTAATCCAGATTTTATCAAATTTTTTAAAGGTACAATGAAAGAAAATAAAAATGTTCCAGAAGGTTATTATTCTAAAGGAGATTCATCTGAGGTTATAATGTATTTTAGACAATATGATTTTCTTATAGAAACTATACCTACGATAGATTACTATATATTGGAAAATAGTAAAAAGAAGTAGTAGTTACATTTTGACCTATGCGAGGTGGCGAAGGTGCGGAAGTAGTTTATCCTTTAAGGAGTACTGATGTATTAGCAAGAAATATTTTAGAAGCCATAGGAGAAGAAGGTCAAATCATGCGTAAATATTACCAAAGAAGACTTCCTGAAAATCCATCAAAAGACTACTATTATATCATGCGTGAAACACCTGATACTACATCTCTATTAATAGAATATGGATTTATTGATAACCCTAACGATGCTAAAAAATTACAGAACTATCTTCTTGATTATGTAGAAGCAGTAGTAAGAGCCGTATCCAATTATATCGGAGTTCCTTATACTGCACCAGATGGCCAATTGGAAAATACTTATACCGTAAAAGCTGGGGATACTTTATATAGTATTGCTAGAAAGTTCGATTTGACAGTAGATGAATTAAAGGCACTTAATAATCTTACAAATAATACTTTATCAATTGGTCAGGTATTAATTATCTCAGAAGAAGTCGATATACCACCACAACCGGATAATGCCATTATTTATACCGTGCAAGCAGGCGATACCTTATATAAAATTGCCAATCAGTATGGTGTTAGCATTTCAGATATTATTGAGTTAAATAATTTAGGTACTACTGTACTTTCCGTAGGGCAACAATTACTAATTCCTAATCAAAGTACAGATACTACAACTACTTATACAGTTAAGGCAGGGGATAGTCTTTGGAAAATCGCAAATCAATATGGCATTACTGTAGATGATATTATCAGTGCTAATAATTTAACTTCTACGACTTTAAGTATTGGTCAGATCTTAACCATTCCAACAGGTGAAGTTATCCCACCAGCAAACGATGATATGGATTCTGATAATTATTTTAACTATACAGTAATACCTGGTGATAGTTTATGGAAAATTGCTAATCAATATAATACTACTGTAGATGATATTAAAAGATTAAACAATTTAACTAGTAATACTTTGTCCATTGGTCAAGTTTTAAAAATTCCAACACAAGAAGAATATATCAATTATTATGTTCAAAGTGGTGATAGTTTATGGAAAATTGCTAATCAATTTGGAACTACAGTAAATCAAATTAAACAATTGAATAATTTAACCAGCAATACGCTACAGATTGGTCAATTATTATTTATTCCAAGATAAAAAAAGGACTACGAACAGTCCTTTTTTAATGAATTGGAGGGCATACATTTGGATATGGTTCGTAAAAACAATGTGTTTTATAACGACCTGATAGTTGTTGATCATACCATAAAGCTACACAGTTTTCATTCCCGGTTGGTGCATAAAACCATAGAGCATTTGTAGCAGGATAGTAATATTCTCCTTTAATAACACGACTTGCTAGTTCCTTTTCTTTCGTTGTTGCACTTGAAAAAAATAAGTTACTGTTAATTCCTGCAAAACCACCAGGAGATTGATATATCGTATCAGTTAGAGTACGGTTATCTTTAAATGTCAAACAGTTAGAAATCGTTCTATTGACAACTACATTTCCTACCATTAACATGCCTAAATCGCCCTCTCCAATTGCTTCCGCTCGCATGAGTCTAGCAAGTAAATCTAATTCTTTATCTGTATAATTTACCAGCATTTTATCACCTATAATAAAATATGAAAAAAAATAATATGTGTTATTGTATTAAAAAAATGAATATGTTATAATACAAGACATAGGGGATTAGTTAAATGGTATAATAATGGTCTCCAAAACCACTGTTGGGAGTTCGATTCTCTCATCCCCTGCCATTATGAATTCAAAGAACTTAAGATAAGTTCTTTTATATAAATTAATCAATACTAAATTTTATAAAAATTTGCTTTATTAGATACGTTATTGATATAAGAGGTAGTATTATGAGTTATAGGAAATCTAAAAATAATGATAATGTGTCAACGTTAGCTACGATATTTCTTCTTTTAATGGCCTTTTTCGTAATGCTATACTACATTATAAGATGGGTTTGGAGAGGAATATTACATATATCTCAGAATTTACTTAGCAAATCAAATCAGAATTGAAATATCCTTGGAAATTTAATAAAGTATAGTATAATACTTCTTGAGGTGAGTTATTTGAAAAGAAATTTCATTAGTTTATTAGTAACAGCAATGATTGGTTTTATTATTTATTATTTTACATTACCAGCATTGAATTTACATAGTTTAGGATTTTGGGTTTATTTATCTTTCTTGATGGCTATCTATTTTATAACATTATTGTGTTTTTCTATCGATAGTCGTGGAAATATTATTCGCTCCGTTAAATTATTAGGCGGACTTGGAATTTCTATTTGCGTTATTATTTTTGGAATTATTGCAGTAGATTTTATTTTATCTCCAATTTTTCAATCCAATAGTTATTCACAAAGAATTAAAATTAATGATGACAAAGAATTTACAAAAGAAATTCCATTAGTAGATTTTAATACTCTTCCTTTATTAGATAAAGCATCTAGTCAAAAACTTGGAGATCGTGTTATGGGACAAATGCCAGAACTAGTATCTCAATTTTATGTATCCGATTTATATACACAAATTAATTATAATAATACTATTCTTCGTGTTACTCCACTAGAGTATAATGGATTTTTTAAATATTTATCCAATAGAAAAGATGGTGTAAAAGGTTATATTACTGTAAATTCTGTCACAGGAGAATCTAATTTAATTAAGTTAGAAAAAGGAATGAAGTATGTACCATCTGCTATTTTTGGAAAAGATTTAGGTCGCCATTTAAGATTTCAATATCCTACTAAAGTATTTGGTGAAATGAGTTTTGAAATTGATAATGATGGAAATCCATATTGGATTATACCTACTATCAAATATCAGGGAGTAGGACTAAAGCGTGAAATTGATACGGTTGTTATTTTAGATCCTATTACTGGGGATAGTAAGCAATATAAAGTAGATGAAGTTCCAACATGGGTTGATCATGTATATTCAGCAGATTTAATCATTGAACAAGTAGACGATTGGGGACAATATAGAGATGGATTCTTAAACTCTATCTTTGGTCAAAAAAATGTTGTACAAACAACAGATGGATATAATTATACAACAATGAATGATGATGTTTATTTATATACAGGAATTACTTCAGTGTCATCAGATGAATCTAATATTGGTTTTATCCTTACAAATATGAGAACCAAAGAAACAAATTTTTATGCAGTTCCAGGTGCAGAAGAATATTCAGCAATGGATAGTGCTAAAGGTCAAGTACAACAAATGGATTATGATGCAACATTTCCATTATTAATTAATTTAAACAATAGAGCAACATACCTATTATCTTTAAAAGATGATGCAGGGCTTGTAAAGATGTATGCTTTTGTAGATGTAGAGGATTATCAAAAAGTTGTGATTACGGATAGCGCAAAAGGAATTCAAACTGCTGCTGATAATTACCTTAATAATGTTGATTTGGAAACCAATAGTGATACTTTAATTGAAAAAGAAATTCGAATATCTACTATTTCTCAAGTTAATATTGATGGAACAAGTTACTATTATTTACAAGATCAAGATGATCAAAAATATTCTGTTTCTATTAAAGTAAACAAAAATGTAATACCTTTTTTACAAGTAGGAAATCAAATTAAGATTGCTTATAATCAGGAAAAAGAAGTTATTGATATTATTCGTTTAGAGCAAAAATAAAAATTTTTTGTGTAAAAATTAAAAGAATTGACATATATTATTTTGTCAGTTCTTTTTTTAGTGAAAAAAGTGAAAAAAGGTACTTGACGGAAGAAGGGAAGAATGATATATTAAAAAGGCATTCACGGAA
>CANQBE010000045.1 GCA_947589515.1 uncultured Bacilli bacterium | reverse complement strand
CATGCTTTAATATTAATTTTGAAATAATTTTTTAAAAATTTACAAAAACTATTGATTTTTATTAGCAAGTTTTTATATAATTTTTTATTTTCCCACATCTAGTTTACTACATCATTTAGTAGAAAAAAATTGACATTTTTTGTGTTTTATGATATCATATGAACTCATAAGAGGGGGAATTTTAATGAAAACTTATGAACCAAACTTCAAAATTGGAGAGTGCATAGTAGGTCAGGTACAAATGATCGTTAATGGAGAAGCCCAATATAGATATGTAATATGCAATGCTAAAAAATTTAGATATCGTCGCTTTTTAGGGGTTAGAGGATTTAATGCTCATTATTATCATGGGGTATTTCTTAGTGCTAACAAATATAATGTATCTGAAAACACAACTGTGATGAATTGTAATGGGTCAACTTTACAATGTTTTCCAGAATACGATGAACCATTAGGAACTAGTTTAGTTAACATTTTTGATGAGAGCGAGCAATGCTTATTAGGATCTAACGATAATTATATGGCTGAATGTACAGAAGTAGATTATTCAAGTGTTAGGCCGTTTTTTTATCGAATTACTGGACAACCTTTGAAATGGCATTTATCTTCAAATTTAAAATTTGATAAAACTATTCCATTTAGTCATGTATTGACTATTGCACATAGAATGGATATTTTAACAATGGGATCTTTTACAGCAAAAGATGTAAGTGATATATTGCTAATGATTACAAATGATCCCGAGAATTTTGGATTTACTCAAGAACAGATTACAACAAACGAAGCAAAAGATAAATCAAAAGTTCTAATGCTTTAAAAATTGAATCCACAAGGTAGCAAAATTTAATTGCTACTTTTTCTTTTTTGATAAAATATATTTATCGATTGATTCAAGAATCAATAACCTTTGGAAAAATTTGTAGATAACCTGTACACTTGCACCAAGTTGATACAAAACTTGAACTTTTCAATGAATGACTAAAAAATCTCTATAATAAAATGGATGAAACTAGCAAAAAAATCCATATTGTGATAATATGGATTTAGCAAGATTAGTTGCATAAAATAAAAATGGAACATCCAATATTGCAGTGTGGAGTGTTGCCAAAAGATTTTGGTTTATCTAACTATTAAATGTTCTAAATAAATCATATTAAACACTTGTTTATAAGATAATATTTCGATTAAAATTAAAGGAGTATAAAATGAAAGTATATATAGTACGTCATGGTCAAGTCCCTCATAATGCCTTAAACCAGTATAGCACAGAAGATGAAGACTTGACAGAAATTGGAATCCAGCAAGCTGAAAAGTTAAAGCAAACTCTAAAAGATATTCATTTTGATATTGTGATATCTTCACCTTTACTAAGAGCAACTCATACAGAATATATTCTAACAAATTATGATAATCAAATAATTACTGATGAAAGATTAAGAGAAAGAAGTTGTGGAACTTTAAGTGGACAACCACTTGAAGTTACTAATAGAGAAGAATATTGGAATTATTATAGTAGTGTTAATTATGGAATTAATGAAAATATACAAGTTTTTTTTGAAAGAGTGTGGAATTTTTTAGATGAGTTAAAATATAAAAAATATGATAATGTTTTAATTGTAGCTCATAGTGGTGTATCAAAAGCTTTTAGTGCATATTTTGAAGGAATTAAAGATGGCAAATTTTTAAATAGAGGGCTTAAAAACTGTGAGGTAAAGATTTACGAACTATAATATTTTCAACAATAGTTGTCATATTCCTAATTTAGGGTACCAGATTGATAGTTACTCGGAAAATTTTTAGAATAAAATATTTTGATGAAGAACGGTAGATATCGTTCTTTTCTTTTTAGGGATACTTTGCTATAATAAAACTATAATGAAGTAAGGTGATTTATGATGTATGATGTTGTAATTGTAGGAGCAGGTCCTGCAGGTTTATTTACTGCTTATGAATTATCAGAGAAAAATAAAAATTTAAAAATATTATTATTGGATAAAGGAAAATATGCGAAAAATAGAGTTTGCCCAATGAATCAAAAAAAGGATAATAAATGCTTAAATTGTAATGTGTGCAATATATTATCAGGTTTTGGAGGGGCAGGTACTTTTTCAGATGGAAAACTAAACTTTATTCCCAAATTAGGAAAATCCGATTTATTTAAATATATGGACCAAAGTGAAGCCTATCAATTAATTGATGATACGGAGAAAATCTTTAATCAATTTCAGATGGATTCTAAAGTTTATCCAACTAATATGGACGAAGCCAAAGAACTAGAGGAAAAGATTGCCAGAGTAGGTGCTAGTTTATTAATTATCAAGCAAAAACATTTAGGTAGTGATAAATTACCAAACTATATTCAAAATTTTTCGGATTACTTGCAAAAAAATGGTGTAGAAATCATGGAGAATGCAGATGTTACTGATATTATTGAAAATCATGATATCTATACTGTAGAATATAAAAATAAAAATAAATTAGAACAAGTAACTGCAAAATATGTAGTAGTAGCACCTGGTAGAACAGGAGCAAAATGGGTACAAGAACTAGCTGATAAATATAAAATACCTTACACTTCGCAAAGTATAGAAATTGGTGTTCGAGTAGAAGTCAGAAAAGAAATCTTAGCACCAATTACCAGTGTTATTTATGATCCTACTATCTTTATTAAAACCGCTACCTACAATGATGAAATCAGAACCTTTTGTACCAATCCGGGAGGTTTCGTAGCCAAAGAAAATTATAATGGTTATATTTGTGTCAATGGTCATGCTTTAAAAGATATTAAATCTAATAATTCCAACTTTGCTTTTATTTCAAAAGTGAATTTAACAGAACCAGTTACCAATACTCGTGAATATGGAGAATGTATTGCGAAGATTGCCAATACTTTAGGTGCAGGAAAACCTATTATTCAGACCTTAAGAGATTTGCGAATGGGTAGAAGAAGCAATATGGATCGTATTAAAAAAGGTTTTATTGAACCAACTTTAAAAGATGTAGTAGCAGGTGATTTGGCCTTAGTTCTTCCTCATCGTATTATCAAAAATATTCTAGAAGGATTAGAAACTTTAGATAAAATTATTCCTGGTGTCAATAATGGTGAAACACTGTTATATGGTCCCGAAATTAAATTCTTTAGTAATGAAATTGATACGGATTCTCACATGAAACTAGAAAATCATAATATCTATTTTATTGGTGATGGTAGCGGTAAAGCAGGAAATATCGTAGTAGCAGCTGCAACTGGATTAATTGCTGCCAGAGATATTTTAGAAAGAGTAAAATAATAGAACATGATTCTGAATGTCAGTGGTCGATGTGATGTCGTTGGTTTTTATACAGAATGGTTTATGAATCGTTATCAGGAAGGTTATTTAGATGTTAGAAATCCTTTTTATCCCAAACAAGTAAGTAGAATCTATTTTGAAGATGTTGATGGAATTGTTTTCTGTACCAAAAATCCTCTTCCTATCATTCCATATTTAAATAAAATTGATAAGCCCATTCTTTTTCACATTACTTTAACTCCTTACAAAAAAGATATTGAACCTAATGTAATTGATAAAACAAAAGTAATTGATGGCATTAAACAAATTTCTAAAATACTGGGACCGGAAAATGTCTATGTACGGTATGATCCTATTTTATTAAATGATACTTATACCATTGATTATCATATCAAGGCTTTTCAACGTGTTTGTGAATTATTAGATGGATATATTAAGCATATTATTATTTCTTTTGTTGATGATTATAAAAATGTAAGAAATCATCAACAAAATTTAAAATTAAGAGAATTTAGTAAAGAAGATTATGAACAAATTGGTAAAAACTTTAGTACAGTGGCCAAAAATCATCATATGACGATTCAAACTTGCTTTGAACAAGAAAACTTAGTAGAATATGGATTTATCAAAAGAGATTGTGTAGATCGTAATTTAGCTTTTCATCTTACTGGTAAAACCAAATTTAAAATATGGAAAGCAAGAGGGTGTCATTGTATTGAAATGGTGGATGTTGGGGTTTATAATTCCTGTAATCATTTCTGCAAATACTGTTATGCCAATTATGATGAAAAAAAAGTAAATGAAAATAGAAAACAACATAATCCACATTCATCTTTACTAATCGGAACATTAGAAAAAGACGATATCATTAAAATTAGGAAATCTTAAAGGTTGGTGTCAATATGAAAGTATTAAGTTTAACAGAACCCTATGCTACATTAATCAAAGAAAAAAAGAAACAAATTGAAACTAGAAGTTTTAGAACAAATTACCGAGGAGAACTCTATATTCATGCTAGTTCTACCGCAATAAAAAAAGAAACCAAAAATAATAAAAAATTAATGCAATTAGTTGATAATCCATCTTTTCCCCATGGCTATATTATTTGTAAGTGTAATTTAGTAAATTGCATAGAGATGACAAAGGAATATGTAGAAGATATGAAAAAGAATCATCCTCAGGAATATCTATGTGGAGACTATCAAGAGGGTAGATTTGCTTGGATTTTAGAAGATATCGTACCATTAGAAACACCTCTAAAAGCGAAAGGTCAACTTGGTATTTGGAATTACTATCGTGAATTAGAAATTATGGATTTGATGAAAGATATTGCATATGGTTGGATAGATAAAAACAACAACAAGCATCATATCGTAGATAATCATTTTTCTGATGACTATAGATTACAGTCACCACAAGAAGTATCTAAAAATCAGATTGGAGTATGCTGGGATCAGATAGAATTAGAAAGGTATTATATGAAAGCATATGAAAATGTAAAAACTTATTTTTTAGTGTATTATAATCATCAAAATTGCCCAACTCATACTTTTTTAACTTATCAGAAACAGCAAAAGTATTATTGGTTTGAACATGCTTGGAATCTTTTTCAAGGAATTCATGAATATCAAAGTCAAGAAGACTTATTATTAGATGTTAGAAATAAATTTATAGAAAAGGAATTAAATAATCATTTTCAAAAATCGAATTTAATCTTATATGAATATCAGAAACCAGCATCACATCTTTCCACAGAAGAATTTTACAAACATTGTGAACAGGGAAAAAAGATTTTTTTGTAATCAGGTGATTAGATGGAAAAAGAAATAACTAGAATATTAGAAAATTTATCCAAATCCAAATTCAGAAGTAGTTTTCACTTAAAAGAAAAAGAAAAACTTTATATTCAAGAAAAGGGATTAGAAGTTGTAAAAAGTCATGCTTATGATTTTATTCAAAAAAGATTGGCTCCTCAAGTAATCTTAAACGATGGAAAGCAAACGCCTATGAGGGGACATCCTGTTTTTATTGCCCAGCATGCAACAGCTACCTGTTGTAGAAATTGTCTATATAAATGGCATAAAATTCCTCAAAATAAAGAATTAACTCAAGAAGAAATTGATTACGTAATATCTGTTATTATGTCTTGGATTCAAAAAGAACTATAAGAGAGAAGATTCTACTCTTTTTGGTACTATAAAAGTGTAATAATTAATTACAGAAATGTAGTTGAATATTACACTTCTTTTTATTATGATT
>CANQBE010000044.1 GCA_947589515.1 uncultured Bacilli bacterium | reverse complement strand
GCGTTCTTACTTTTTCATTATACAACACTTTTTTAAAAAAAGAAAGAGTATTGAACACTTTGTCAACACTCTGAAGATAAAATACATTACAGTATTTTACCTTTCATTATTTCATATTTTTTATAGTTTTATTTCATTGGTGCTAAAACAATGCGGAAAGAGTAATATGAAGATGCTTTTCCATTGGGGTTGTCGAATGCAAACACACCAGCAGTCGAACCAGCGGTCCAAATACCACCACGATTGAACCAAGAATCAGATGATTGCACAAAGAAAGCATAATCCTTATACCAACTATTTCTATATCGAGTATAGTTGTCTAAATCTAATTCCTCCCCAAATGGTCCCATCTCTCCTGTTGCATCTCCTAAAATTCGATTATTATATTGAATGCTTATTGTTGACTCATAACTATCATAATATTTTTGCCATTCTTTGCTTTCAAAAAATTTTGGATATAGTACTTGAATTCCACTATCTCCTCCTAATTTGGTTGCTTGATTTGTATATCCCATCACATATTCCCAGGCTCCACCTGACATATCATAGACTCCGCTAATATTTCCTGTTGTAGCAGCTTTATACCCAGTTTCACTATTATATCTTTTTGTATAATCTCCATCTTGATTTAATTCCGTACCTTCTACACGATTTTCTGGAATGCTTACTTCCTTATTATATCCTTTCGTTGGTTCTTCCGTGGCCGCATATCCTGTAATATAAGCACTATTATTATTTACTCTTACACTTTCTTTACTTCCATACTTGGAATGTTGTAAATAAGCGACTGCTCCCCATTCGGTATTCTTCATCATATGACTATCCAATTCTCTTTGATAGTTGTAACTTGTTTCAAATGCATTTCCTACTGTTATATTTCTCCAACTATAGACATTTGGTTTGATAATAATTTTACTAGAATCACTTTCATTTTGTTGTGCTTCACTGGTTGATCCTGCTCCATCATATCCTGTTTCAAATTTTCCTACCCATAATCCATTTGCCTGAAATGAGATAAAGGCTGGATGTGTCATGTAATCTCCTACCTTACAATTTCCACTTGCTCCTGCTAATCCTTGAGTTCTCTCATCATTCATTGGGGTTGTACATTCTCCTTCTATCTCATCCATAGTATCTCTTGTACCAAATTTGATTGGAATTTCATGTACTTGTTTTTCATTCAACTCGGTAACACTATCATAATTTCCTAAATCCCATAATTGATAACTATATTTCGGTATCCATACAAAATAACTCTCTATTTCTTCTTCTGGTATTGTTTCTCCATTTTTATAATTCTTACTTTCATTTTTTAAAATTACGGCGTTTGCCCATTGCTTTTCTTCATAACTATACCATTTCTCCGTAATATCTGCTTTCTTTACCGTTCCATCATCATCTATCGTTACTGGTATTAATTTTTCTTTTAATACTGGATCTGCTCCATTTAAAATTGGTTCTGTATACACTACTGCATTTTCTTGTTGTCCTACTACTCTTATCTGGGTAGCAAAATATTTATCCTGTGCTTCATTTCCTACTTCATAATCGACCCACATTCTAAATACATAACTGATTTGTTCTCCTGGTTTTAAATATCCTGTCTCTAATATTCTTTCTTTATCTTCTCCTAATTCTGTAAACATTCTTGTATGACTTTGTTTTGTTTGTTCATTATATAAATTTATTTTGACATATTCATTTTCTAATCTATCAATTCCTTCTTCTAATATAATATCATCTAAATATACGGTATAAAAACTTGCGATTGTTCCTGTATTTTCTAAGATAAAATGATATCCATCTTGCTCTAATGCATCTCTATCTCTCATTGGTACTACTTTTTTCATGATAAATTTATCTTCTGTGTATGTATCTGTTATCGTTAGTTCTAAACTTCCAATTGCCATCGTAAAATTCGTATTTTTGGTTACATTAAATGTAAATAATGCATAGGAACTTGCTAATGCAAAAAGCATTATTGAGCATAATAAACCAACCATTAATATCATTTTCTTTTTATAGGTCATAGAAGCATCTCCTATTCTATATACTATAAGATTATTATATATTTTTTTATTTCTTTTCACAAGGCTTTTTATAGTTGTTCATCAAAAAAGATAAAATACATTACAGTATTTTACCTTTCATCTCTTTCTAAATAGTCGCTTCCTTTATGAGGTTCTTCCCTTAATAAATTTCCATAATTCTGTTGTCTTAATACCTCATATGTACAAATAGCTACACAATTCGATAAGTTTAGTGCTCTTACATCTGCTGTCATAGGGATTCTCATACAGTGATTTAAATCTTGTTTTAATATTTCTTTCGGAATACCAGTTGATTCTTTTCCAAAAATCAAATAAATGTTTCTCGTTGAATCAGAATAATCAAAACTGGTATGAGGCTTATGACCATATCTAGTAAAGTAATAAAAATCCCCTTGATTTTTACTTTTAAAATCTTCAAAATTTTCATATACATAATATTTTAATTTATCAATATAATTGACACCACTTCTTTTTAAATGAGCATCATCAATAGAAAATCCTAGCGGTTTAATTAAATGCAATATAGAACCTGTTGCTACACAAGTTCTCATAATATTACCTGTATTCTGAGGAATTTCTGGTTCATATAAAACAATATTTATCATAAATCCGTAGAAACAACATCATTACGATCTAAGAATAAAATAGCATCTTTAATTTCTAACTTATTTCCTACTTTGACAGTAAGAGTTGCTTTTACCTCTCCTTCTTCGAATACAACAATACTTGGATATCCTAATATATTCGTATTATAGAATTTATTAAAATCCTGAATAAATTCCTCTTTATCTTTAGATTTTGTGATATTTAAATACATAATGGTATCTTCTAAATTTCTATCTTCAATTACAGTATTAAATTCTTTTTCGAAACTACGGCAATTTTCATCACTGGCAACACCAATATATAAAATAGTATTTTCATTTTCACGAATGTAATTATAAACTTCATCTTCATGAATTTCATTCTGTAGTGTTTCTTTAATAATTGGAATACTTAGTTCATAATTACGACTACTTACATACCAATTTCTTAATAAAAGGACTACTAATACTGTTATTACAATGATAAAGAATAGTTTGACATAATTAATTGTTGGAACTTTTTCTTTTTTTTCTTTTGTTTTCATATCTTCACCAATCCTTATACTTATTTTAGCATAATTACTTGGTTTGTGAAAGAAGTGTTTTATAGTTTTTTAAAATTTTATGAATTTGTTTGCTGTCTTCTTCTAAAAAATCAAAACGATATCTCTTGATTCCAATTTTTAGTAATTGTTTGATATCTTTTTCTAAATTATGTTTTTTATAATAAAAGACATGGGTTAATTCTTGATTTTGCTGTAATAGATATTTTTCTCCATTTCGATCTTTTAATTCATATTTTTTTCCATTACGGCAAATATTACATGGCGTTTTATCTTGATTGATTAACATTTTTAAAGGACAATATTTCATAATCATTGCTTCTATGGTTCCATATACTAAAACTTCTAAATTTTCATTTCCTGCTTTTGATACTATGCTATTTATTTCTGATATTGTATTCTCAATCGATAGTGTAATAGATGAAAAACCACAATTTCTTAAATAATTGACATGATAAGCATTTGTCACATTTAAAAAATAATCACCGATGATTTTATTATCCGTTTGGTAAATGGAACTTCCCATTTCGCCAATTAATAATTGTTTATGATGGAATTGTGGATAATGATTCATGACTCTTTCTAATCTTAAATAAACATTATCTAAGTTAGCATACTCTTGATATAAAGAATGATCTGTTACATAAATACAATCTACTTTTTCTTCTAAACAAGCAAGTAACTGTTCCTTATTGCGAACTAAAGCAGTTAATTTTATTTCGCTATCTGTATTTTTCGGTTTTATATTTTCTTTATCTTGAATTATGATGTTGGCTTTCTTATTTTCTCTTATTTCTTTTAATTGAGAAATGGCTTTTCTTCTTAATTCATTGATTTTAGAAATAGGGATAAAAATACCTTTATCCACAACTAAACTACAATTTTCTAATTGGAAAGGGGTATCTCCTAACTTTGATAGTTGTTCTAAAATGCGTTCTTTACTAGTACCATTTCCTGTTGCTTGTTGGATAATATCTTCTTCGACGACAACTGTATTTTGATTGTCTGTTACTTCGATTTTAAATTTTTTATCTATGCAAGCTACTACTTTCATAAAAATAGATATCTTTTTTTCTTGATAATTTTCTAATTCTTCTAATAGTTTAGCATCTACTGTTTTTAAAACTGGGCCACACTCTAAAATGCCAATTTTATTATCTAGTTCTATAACATCACCTGGTATGGCATTAGATATTAATTGATGATTTTGATTATAAATATAGTTTACGGTCATACCTAGTTGTTCCTTAGAAAAGCGAATACCATCTCCTTGGGATAATTTTTTTTCTAATTGTATTCTTATTTTCTTTTTATTCACATCGATAACATTTCCTATGGGAACACCAATATGATTAGGAGAAGTAATATTCATTAAATTTTTTCCACTTTGATTAAATAAATATCCTTCCGTAAAACCACGATTAAATAACAGCATTAATTTTTCTTGTTCACTATCTGTTAAAACGGGTTCTTCCTTTTTCTGATAATGATCTATTAACATGCGATATAATTTTGTGATAAAACCAATCGTTGCAGGACTTTTCATTCTACCTTCTATTTTGAAAGAGGTAATATTACTTTCTAACAATTCTTTTATGTGATTTGTAGTATTTAATTCTTTAGTACTTAACAAATACTTACCATTTGTTTTTACTTCTTGTCCATCTTCTAATAAGGTAAAAGGAAGTCTACAAATACCGGCACATTCACCACGATTTCCACTTCTATCTAACAGTAATTTACTAAATAAACATTGGCCTGAGTAGCATACACATAAAGCACCATGAATAAAGGCTTCTATTTCTAAAGTAGTATCTAGTTGTTTGATTTCTTCTAGGCTCATCTCCCTGGCAACAACTACTCTAGTGACGCCTAATTTTTCTAATAATTTGATTTGATTGCCATTATGTGTATGAGCTTGAGTTGATGCATGAATCTCTAGATTTGGAAGTACTTTTCTAACTAAAGAAATCATTCCCATATCTTGCATGATGACAGCATCTACACCATTTTGGTGTAAAAATGTGATATATTCTAAGCATTCTTCTACTTCACTATCAAAAATTACTGTATTGACAGTGACATAAATTTTCACCCCATATAAATGACAATATTTAATGGCTTGAATTATTTCTTCATTATCAAAATTTGGAGCAAATTTTCGTGCTCCAAATTTTTTCCCACCTATATAGATTGCATCACAACCATTGTGGATAGCTTGTTTTAAAGTTTCAAAATCTCCAGCTGGAGATAGTAATTCTTTTTGCATATCAATCACTTCTCATTATTCGTTATTTTTATTGCAAGCTATTAATTGTTTCTATGGATAAACTTGTACATGCTGAAATGGTTTCTATATCCATGTTTCTTTTTAACATGGATTTTGCTATTTCAATTTTTCCTTGTTGAATTCCCTTCTTTTTTCCTTCATCATATCCTGTTTCTCTCATATCTTCTAGATCCCATTTGTGTGCCTCTTCTTTATCATAGTATCCTACAA
>CANQBE010000043.1 GCA_947589515.1 uncultured Bacilli bacterium | reverse complement strand
TGATGATACAAAGACTAGATATCACATACTAAAGTCAAAATTAATTAAAGCATTATTAAAACAAATTGATGAAAAAGTATATTCTTGTAAATCTTGTGATAAATTAGTTGATAAATTTTCTAATGATGAAACAGTATTTCTTGGAAAAGATTAGACAATAGAATTAGTTGGAGAAGCACCTGCAAATAATGGCTGGAGAAAAAGTCATAAATTATGGTGTGATATAAATGGCAAGGTTTTACCAAGTGGAGTTGTATTACAAAAACTATTTGATATTATTGATAGAGATATTTTTGATACTACTTTTTTAGAATCAATTAAATGTTATCCACTAAAAAGGAAAAAATTAAAAGTTTGTTCTAGCAATATAAGTAGAAAGTACCTAAAAATATCCTAAAAATAAAAAAACGCCAATTAGAAAAGTAAAAATTGATGGAAAGAAACAAAGGAAAACATAATTTTGTGCCTTTGTTTTTCTTTCTTTTTTTCTATATAATCGATTATTGGTGATTTTATGAATGATCAAATTAGTGGATATGATTTAGATAGTGAACAACAACAGATTGTTCTAGATGACAGTAAATATTTATTAGTGGTAGCAGGAGCAGGTAGTGGTAAAACCTTAACAATCCTTGGAAAGATTCATTACTTAATTAAATATAAAAAGGTAAATCCAGATGATATTTTATGTATTTCTTTTACCAAAAAAGCTGCTGATAGTCTAAAAGAAAAAATAAAAACAGAATTTTCTTATTCCATGCCAGTCTATACTTTTCACAAATTAGCTCTAGAAATATTAAAAGAAAAACAGAAAATTTATGAAATTGCCGATAGTGAAACGTTAGAAAATATGATAACAGAATTTTTTAGAGAAACCATTCTACAAGATCAAAAACAATTACAGAATTTTTTTGCTTACTATCACTTAAAAATAAAAAAAGATATCAAAAATGAGTATCTTAAATTTTATGAAACGAATCAACAGCAAATCAAATTATTAGAAAAACTACTAACGACATTTATCCATCTTTTGAAATGCAATCATTATCAAGTATCTGATTTTTTAATATTTTTAAAGAAAATTAAAAGAACATTTTTTTATACTACTTATAAAAAGGAAAAATCATTTCTCATTTTAGCATTAAATATTTACTTGCTTTATCAAAATTATTTAAAGGAAAATCAAGAAATCGATTTTGATGATATGATTATCTACGCTATAGATATCGTAAAAGAAAAAGGAATCAATAAAAGCTATCAATATATCATTATTGATGAATATCAAGATACCTCTTTGATTCGTTTTCAGTTAGTAAAAGAAATTTTAGAAAAAACAAATTCCAAATTAATGGTAGTAGGGGATGATTTTCAGTCAATCTATCGTTTTACAGGTTGTGAGTTATCTTTATTTTTAAATTTCCAAGATTATTTTCCAGAAGCCAAAATTAAAAAAATACAAAATACTTATCGTAACAGTCAGGAGCTCATCAAAATAGCAGGTGATTTTGTCATGAAAAATAAAAAACAAATTCCTAAAAATTTGCATTCTCATAAAAGATTAAATCATCCCATTCAAATAGTCTATTATGAAAATATAAAAGAAACTTTTAAAAAATTAGTGTTAGAAATTTACCAAAAAACAAAAAGATCCATTTTAGTATTGGGAAGAAATAATTCTGATGTTTTCTTAATCCTAGATCAAGAATGGAAACTAGAAGAAAATGGTAATATTCTGTATCTAAAAAATCCTAACATCCAACTATATTATCTAACGGCCCATAAATCAAAAGGATTAGAAGAAGAAAATGTAATTATCATCAATCTAACAAATCATTTATTAGGATTCCCAAACCAAATTCAGGATGACAAAATTTTAAGACTAGTATCCATTCAACCTGATAAATATCCTTATAGTGAAGAAAGAAGATTATTTTATGTAGCCTTAACGAGAACTAAAAATTATACTTATTTATTAGTACCAAAAAGAAATCCTTCTATTTTTGTGAAAGAATTATTAAAAACAGACAAGGTAATAGTGAAAAAATTAGACAAAATTGAAAATTTATGATATACTAAGCAATCGTTGGAAGGGATATTATGAAGATATCAATTGGAAATTTAACGATTACTGATTTTTGCAAGCAAAATATAGAACATATGAAATTTAGAAAAGAGTTAGCCCAAGATGAACTCATTTACGAATTTGTATCTATCAATATGGAACAAGACTTACACGAAGTATTAGATCAAGAAAAAGTGACTTTAGGAAATGCATACATTATTCAAGATGATGACAAATTAGTAGGATATATTTATATAGAAAAAATAGAAGAAAAAGTAGTAGAATTAAGGTATGCGGTTCATCCTAAATATAGAAGATTAGGAAATCCTAACATTCAAAGAACAGGATATGGTCAACAAATTCTAGAGGAATGTAGAAATTATTTATTTACACTAGATGATATTGATATGATAGACTTGCATATTAGAAAAGATAATGATGCTAGTATTGGTTGTGCTGAAAAAGCAAAATATAAAAGAATTGGTACCAATGAAGAATACTATTATTATATTTATAGAACGAAAAAAGGAGAATCACAATTATGAACATGAAAATGAATCATTTAATAATTACAGAATACTGTAGTACAGATAAAAGAAAATATAGATTTGTAAAAGATATGAGTGAAGATCCACTTGTTAGACACTTTGTTTCTAATAGCATGGAAGAATGGTTGGAAGATTCAGAAGGTTTACAAGAAGTATTAGTAGGACCTGCCTATATCATTGAAGATGAAAGAAAATTAATCGGATTTATTCGACTTGCTTTTTTAGATTCCGATGGTACTTTAAATCTCCATTACGCAGTGCATCCAAATTATCGAAAACAACACTATGGTACTAAAATCTTACAAGAAACATCGCAATATATTTTTAAAAATTTTTCAAACATCAAAAAAATAGAATTATATATTAAAGAAATTAATACAGGTAGTATTAAATGTGCAGAACATGCCAATTTTATCTATGAAAAAGATTTTCCATCTCGAAAAGATGATTGTAAGATTAGAATCTATCAAAAAATAAGAAATTAGAAAGTAAAATCTTTCTTTTTTTTTGTCAAATAAAATCTCTTTCATTGTGATTTACTAATAATTATTGTATAATGATGATAGTAAGGAGAATAAAAAATGGAAGAAGATAAAAAGGTATTATCTAATGAAGAATTAGAAAAAATAGATCGATATTTTAGAGCTGCTAACTACCTTTCTGTAGGGCAGTTATATTTAAGAAATAATCCCTTATTAAGAGAACCTCTAAAGTTCAGTGATATCAAAAAGAATGTAGTAGGACATTGGGGAACTGTACCAGGACAAAATTTTATTTATGTACACTTAAATCGAATTATAAAAAAATATGATTTAGATATGATATATTTATCTGGACCTGGTCATGGTGGAAATGCTATCGTATCCAATGTCTATTTAGAAGGAAGTTATAGTGAAGTCTATCCAAATATTACAGAAGATATGGAAGGAATGCAAAAATTATTCAAACAATTTTCATTTCCAGGTGGAATTTCTAGTCATGTAGCTCCAGAAACCCCAGGATCTATCCATGAAGGAGGAGAATTAGGATATAGTTTAGCACATGCTTTTGGAGCAGTACTAGATAATCCCAATTTAATTGCTACTTGTGTGATAGGAGATGGCGAAGCAGAAACAGGACCTCTTGCTACTAGTTGGCATTATAATAAATTTTTAAATCCTAAAACTGACGGTGCTATTATTCCTATTCTTCATTTAAATGGGTATAAAATAGCGAATCCTACCATTTTTGCTAGAATTAGCGAAGAAGAATTGGTAGCGTTTTTTAAAGGGTGTGGTTTCGCTCCTTATATTGTAGAAGGAAATGATTCAAAGCTAATGCATCAAAAGATGGCATCTACCCTAGATCAAGTGGTAGAAAGAATACAAGCAATTCAAAAAGAAGCAAGAAATGGACAATTAAAAGATAGACCAATTTGGCCAATGATTATTTTAAAAACACCAAAAGGATGGACAGGACCAAAAATAGTAGATGGAAAGCAAGTTGAAAATTCCTTTAGATCTCATCAAGTACCAGTAGTGATTTCTGAAAACTCTACAGAAAATGTAAAAATATTAGAATCTTGGTTAAAAAGTTATCATCCTGAAGAATTATTTGATGAAAATGGAACATTACGCAAAGAATTAAAAGAACTTGCGCCAACTGGAAATAGAAGAATGGGATCAAATCCTCATGCCAATGGAGGAAAATTATTAGAAGAACTCCGTACTCCTGATTTTAGAGAGTATGGAATTAAAGTAGAGTCTCCAGGTAGTGTAATGGCTCAAGATATGAAAGAATTAGGTAACTATATAAGAGACGTAATTCAGTTAAACGAAGATAAGAAAAATTTCCGTATTTTTGGACCAGATGAAGCACTATCCAATCGCCTAAATTCTATTTTTGAAGCAACCAATCGGCAGTTTAATGCTACTACTTATCAAACGGATGAATTTTTAAATCAATCAGGTAGAGTCTTAGATTCTTATCTATCAGAGCATGCTTGTGAAGGATGGTTAGAAGGATATTTATTAACAGGAAGACATGGCTTTTTCCACACTTATGAAGCATTTTCTAGAATTATTGATTCGATGGCAAGCCAACATGCTAAATGGTTAAAAGTAACTAGTGAATTATCATGGCGTGTTCCGATTGCTTCTTTGAATTATGTATTATCGAGTCATATTTGGCAGCAAGATCACAATGGTTATACTCATCAAGACCCAGGATTCTTATCGCACTTAGTTACTAAAAAAGCGGATATTGTGAGAATGTATTTACCACCAGATGCCAATTGCTTGCTATCTTGCTTTGATCATTGTATTAAGACAAAGAATTATATTAATGTCATCGTTGCTAGTAAACATCCTAGACCACAGTGGTTAACAATGGAAGAAGCAGTAAAACATTGTACCCAAGGAATTGGTATTTGGGATTGGGCAAGTAATGATCAAAATCAAGAAACCGATATCGTAATGGCCTGTTGTGGAGATACCCCAACTTTAGAAACACTAGCAGCAGTATCCATTTTAAGAAACCATTTTCCAGAATTAAAAATTAGAGTTGTGAATGTAGTAGATTTAATGAGACTACAGTCTAACTTAGAACATCCCCATGGTTTAAAAGATGAAGATTACGATTTCTTATTTACGAAAGATAAGCCAATTATTTTTGCTTTCCATGGTTATCCTTCTTTAATCCATCAATTAACCTATAAAAGAACGAATAAAGAATTACATGTTCATGGTTATCAAGAAGAAGGAACGATTACCACTCCATTTGATATGAGAGTACAAAATCAATTAGATCGTTATCACTTAGTTATGGATGCTTTAAAATATTTACCACAACTAGGAAATCGTAGTGCGATATTAAATCAATGGTGTAAAGATAAATTAATTGAACATAAAGAATACATACATGAATATGGTGATGATTTACCGGAAGTAAAAAATTGGAAATGGGAAGAAGCAACCAACAATTCAGATCAAGAATTAATTTAAGAAGAAAGAATATAAGTATGATTACAAATACTGATATTCTTTTTTTGTTTATAAGGAATTTTCTCCTTATAAAGAATAATAAAAAATATTAAAGGAGTGACAATTAAGTCACTCCA
>CANQBE010000042.1 GCA_947589515.1 uncultured Bacilli bacterium | reverse complement strand
ATTAAAAAATTGGAGGAGTTAGCGATGAATGAAGCATTCTTATTTGATTATGATCATGAAAAGGTAATGAAAAAGACAGAAAATTCGATTCGAGAAGAATCTTATGGTAAAGGATTAGAAAAAGGATCCAAGGAAAAGCAAATTGAGATAGCGAAAGCTATGCTAGCAAATAACGAACCAATAGAAAAAATCATCCAATATACAAATTTAACGGATGAAGAAATTCAATCTTTTTGTGAATAAAATTTCTATATTTTTAAGAACTAAGAATTTCCTATTCTTAGTTTTTTTATCTATACCTTCCTAATGAAATTTTTGAATTATTTTTTTGAACTCTAAAAATTTTTTTTCTTGGTTTTCCGTCATAAAAATCACTTTTATTTTTTTTAGATAAACTGTAGTAGATAATACTTCCACAATAGAGATTAGTAAAATCAGTAGAATTGACTGTTCTAATTGGCAATCTAAATTAGGAATATAGATACTAACCTCATCTAATAATTTTTCGTTTTCCTTCATTAAATCTTGATAAATTTTTCTACTAATTTTTTTCTCATCGATTGGATTTATCTTTTTGATAGAGAAAAGTTTCGAAAAACATATACTATTTTTTTCTTTTTTACCACATTGCGTTATTAATCCCTTTTTTAAAATTTTTTGGATTTCACGAAAAGTACATCCTAAATTAGAAGTATGATAATATAAATATGCTAGTTTTATAAAAGTAGGATTCATAGGAATATAATCATTGTCAAAATATAATTTATGACTGTTACAAAAAGGACATAAACAAAGATTATTTTTATTCATACTTTTGATTTTATCCACATAAAAAACATTTGAACAATGGTAGCAAATCGCTATATTATTCGTTTCTAACTTGTGTTGATCAGGAAGATTATGTTTTAACTCTTTAATCTCTTCTAGCATTTCTTTTAGAGAGTAATCACTTGCAGGAAAACTATTATCTGGTATCTCTAATAATTTATCAATAATCATATTCAATTGATTATTTTTAATATTCCTGGTATCCGTAAGTTCTTTTAATAAAATTAATAAATCCTCTTCTTCTAAAGAATTTATATCTTGACTCTGTAAAAGTGGCAACTTCGTTTTATAATTTTTAGGCATCGTTAGAAAATAATGAACATCACTAATCAAATCATTCATTTGAACAAATCTAAAATTATGATATTTTTCTAACCACCAATATTTCATATTGTTCCCCCTACATTGCAGTTATTTCTCTTTTATTATAACAAAATTTTACTAAAATGAACTAGTTTTTGTTGTTGGAATTTCTATTTTTCAGTATAATTACTTTAAGATAGGAGGAAAAATATGAAAATAACAGTATTAGGAGCCGGTGCTTATGGTATTGCCTTAGCATTAGCATTTTATAGAAATCATAATCGTGTTACCATTTGGACAAAATTAGAAGAAGAAAAAGACGAATTATTGGCATATCATGAAAATAAAAAAGCATTACCTGGGATTTATATTCCAGATGATATCATTATTACTACCGATTTATCTTGTATTCAAAAGAGTCAGATTATCGTGATTGCCATCCCTATTCCTTTTTTTAGGGATACTTGTTTAGAGTTAAAACCTTATGTACAGGAAAATATGCATTTTTGTATTGCTTCTAAAGGAATGGAAAATCATACGAATCAATTTGCACATGAAATTTTTCAAAATATTATTTCTACTTCTCATCTTTCGATTTTATCTGGTCCTACTTTCGCTATTGATTTAGCACAGAATTGTCCAAGTGGTTTAAATCTTGCATCTATATCAGAAGAGACCAGTATGATTATCAAACAATGTTTAGAGAGTTCAGTTTTAAAAATTATGGTAACCCATGATATGATAGGTACAGAGTTAGGTGGTAGCATTAAAAATGTAATGGCTATTATTGCTGGTATGTTAGAAGGAATGCAACAATCAGAAACAACCAAAGCATTATTTTTAGTAGAAGCTATCGAAGAAATGAAAAATTTGATTATGGCTTTTGGTGGACATGAAGTTACTGCTTATACTTTAGCTGGAATTGGCGATTTACTACTCACTTGTACTAGTACGAAAAGTAGAAATTTTACTTTAGGTATCTTATTAGCCACGAAAAGTGCTGAAGACATTCAAAATTATATTGAAAATCATACGGTAGAAGGATATTTTACTCTTCTTTCCATCTATCAACTCATTCAAGAAAAAAAGATTTCTTCCCCACTTATTGAGTTACTGTACCAAATCTTATTTCAAAATCACAATCAAAAAGAACTACTTACCCTTCTTGCCAGTAAATAGTTCTTTTTTTATTATACAGCTGTTTTTGATGAATCTTTTAATTCTTTCATGTCTTTTACTTTTACTTTATCATTTTCTTTTACGATAACACCTACGGTATGATAAACTGTTGTATCTTTATTCAATTTGTTGGTTTCTTCTATTTTTGCTTCTTGAATCAAATTCTTTTCATTTTTGATTTTCATTATTTTCTTTACAATATAGCCTGCTCCTAATAAAGCTGTAGTACCTATCATTAAATTTCTGATTGTCTTCTTCATAATTTCCTCCGTTTCTTCTTATCTTATTGCATAATAAACTTTATGTCAATACCATTTATTTATTCGTATTTTGATAATAGTTCAATTCTGCTAAATTGTCCGCAATATTTTCTAAATCCTCTAAACTTTCTTCATAATTTTCATTTAAATATTCTTCTATATCAAAAAGTAAACTTTTTAAATTAGCATAATTTTCAACAGAAAAGTGATATTTTTCTAAAACATTTCTCTCTTGTTTGGATAAATAAATTCCATTTCCATAGTCTTGTTTCATATTGTCTCTAGGATTTACATCTTTCACTAATTTTTCGATTGATATGTCTTGCTGATTAATTTTCATTTTTACTCCTTAATAGTTCTGTAATTGCTTTCATGACTCCTAATTTTCCGTAAGAATACGTAAGCCCTCCTTGTTGATAAGCAATATATGGACTTCTTAATGGTCCATCACAAGAAAGTTCAATGGATGATCCCATAGTAAAACAACCTGCTGCCATAATCACTTGATCGGTATAACCTGGCATATCCCATGGATAAGGTATTGCATTAGAATCGATAGGAGATGCCATTTGGATTCCTTGACAATATTTGATTAATCCCTCTTTATTGTGGAAAATGATATTTTGAACAATATCTACTCTATTATCCTGATATTTTGGTTCTACTTCATATCCTAAATCTTCTAATACTTTACTAGTTAGTACTGCTGTTTTTAAACTAGCTGCTACAACACTTGGTGCAAAGAAAATTCCTTGTAGAATTTGTTTATTAATCCCTAATGTTGGTCCTACTTCTTTTCCTTCTCCTGGACAAGTCAGTCTTTCTCCGGCTAGTTCGATTAATTCTTTTTTACCAGCAATATAGGCTCCATTAGGAGCAATTCCACCACCTAAGTTTTTAATTAAAGATCCAACCATAACGTCGCACCCTACTTCAATTGGTGTTATGGTTTCTACAAATTCACAGTAACAGTTATCTATCATAATAATTACTTCTTGATCTACTTTTCTAATTTCTTGAACTACTTTTTGGATTTGATCAATTCCAATACTTTTTCTGGTAGAGTATCCTTTCGATCTTTGAATTTCAATTAATTTTACTTTGTGTTCTTGCAAGTAAGTTTTTATCTTGTCATAATCAAAATCATCATTTACCAAATCAATTTGATCATAGGTAACCCCAAAAGACGATAAACTACTAGGATTTTTTTTGATTCCAATTACTTCATGTAAGGTATCATAAGGAGTACCCGAAATACTTAGCATTCTATCATTTGGTCTTAGATAGGCAAATAAAGCAACTGTTAGTGCATGTGTTCCTGATATAAATTGACTACGAACTAATGCATCTTCACTACCTAAAATATCAGCAAATACTTTTTCGATAGTATCCCTTCCAATATCATTATAACCATAACCAGTAGTTGAGTTAAAATGAACCTCACTAATTTGATTTTTATGAAAAGCACTTAATACTTTTAAAGTATTCTCATATTCTTTCTTGTCTATATCTTGAAAAATATCTACTAGTTCTTTTTCTTTTTCTTGACATAATTTTATGACTTCTGGATCGATATCTAATTCTTGAATCATTTCTTCACCCCATTTAAATTATGATTATAGGATTCATATTTATCATTGATGATTTCATATAAAATATCTATTAAATGTTCATGTTCACTAATATTGGATTGATCAATTGTTTCTACATGAAATTGGTTATCTTGTATCAAAATATTCACAATGCCCATATTTTGTCCATAAACGGAATATTCTTTTTTATGATTTTTTAAATATTGATATTGTTTTTCTGTAATAGTATCTGGTAAATAAAAAATAATCGTTGTATCTTTTTGAATTGCGATATGTCCCAGTTTAGCAACTGCTATACTCCACATATAACAGTTATAGACACCTTCTTTGACACCGACATTTTCAAAAGTTAACCCCAATTTACCAAAATCAGAAAATTCTTTTACTACAATACCATGTCTATCCTTCTGATTTGGTAATTCTTTACGAAATTCTATCAAATCTACTTGAGTTTCATCAGGAACAATAATCATTTCTCTTGTTTTTTTAACCATTATTTACACCACCATCAACACGAATCACTTCCCCATTTATATAACTAGCATCCCTACTTGCTAGAAAAACTGCTACCTGCGCAATTTCTTCTGGTTCTGCAAATCTTTTTAATAAACATTTTTGCTGTTCGGATTCTACAAATTCCGGATCTAATTCCTGATTCATTTCCGTTAATACCCATCCTGGTGCAATACTATTTACTCTAATATAAGGTGCATATTGTAGTGCCAAGTTTTTCGTTAAAGAAATGATTCCGGCTTTAGAAGCATCATAATCTAGACTTTCTGGATAAATGGTATCGATTCCATTTGTGGATGAAATATTTATGATTGTACCTTCCTTTTTTTCTAACATATATTTTCCAACATATTTACTTACTAGAAAGGTTCCTATTAAATTCACATCTAAAGTTCTTCGAAAGTTCTCGACCGTTTTGTCTTCAAACGTAGTATCTATCGCAATCCCAGCATTATTGACTAAACAATCGATATGACCAAAAGTATGGATTACTTCTTCTACCATATTCTTGACTTCTTCTTCTTTCGAAACATCAGCTTGAATGGCTAATACTTGAACTTGATAAGTTTCTTCTATCATTTTTTTTAATTTTAGTGCTTCTTCTTCACTGGATAAATAATTAATTACAACATCATATCCTTTTTTAGCAAACTCTATGATTGTTGCTTTTCCAATTCCTCTACTACTTCCGGTTACCAATGCTACTGGCTTCATATTCTTATCTCCTTTTCATAATTCCTTCTAAAATAATTGGTTTATCGACAAAAAAAGTATTTTCCATATAAAATAATTGTCTAGGATTAAAAAAATAACGAGCAAAATAAATATCTTTCACGTGATAACGATATCCCTGTTTTCTTAGATAAAAACAAGTAAATGTCTTGCAACCAATATTTTTAATTTTACATCCTTTTCCTGGTTCTAAATGCTCGCAAGTTTTTCCTTTTAAATACCCATGACAACAACCATTTTCATAAGTATCCTTTTGGATATTTCTAGCAATCATATCTTTTCTTCTTTTACATAATCCACAGTCAAAACCACAAATATTTTTTTCTTTAAACTCGTAATCTAAATAATCGCAGATTAAATCATACAAATAACTATATCTTTTTTCTAATTCTTTTAGTTCTAGAATCTTTTCTACTACTTTCATCTTTTCTTCGATATCAGTTTCTTTTTTTCTTTCTAAGTATTTTTTGGTCTTCTGGTAAATCCTAGTATCCTTCTGATTTCTGATTTGATCTTTTATTTTCATGCAAAACCACCCCAATTTTTCAGATTCATTTCTATTATAACATATCATGCTTTTAACATGTACAAGAAAAGAATTAAAATGAAATATAAAAATAGATTTCATTTTAATTCACGCCTTTCGGCCATTACCATAATTTG
>CANQBE010000041.1 GCA_947589515.1 uncultured Bacilli bacterium | reverse complement strand
TTGTTTCCAAAATACTAAATATCCATAGTAATAATAGTAACATAAATACTATATATACTAAATGGTTCTTGTCCAATGTTTCCAACAAATAACAATAGTTACACATAGTAATATAAATACTATAAATATCAAAAGTGCAAGAGCTTGTGGCAGTGGTAAAAAGTATAAAAATTGTTGTGGAAAGTAGTAGTTTTTATAAGGGTTGCGAGGCATAGGGTTTTGAAAAAATCATAAAAAAACCCCAAAAAATTGAAAAATGTGCTCAAAATGTGCACAAAAAATTCAATTTGTTCCCAAAAATGCCAAAAAACCACGTAAAATCAAGGGTTTTCCAATGGGAACATTTTAAGTAAGGTGAAAAGTATGGAATGTAATATAAATCATGCTGGTAAATGGGATAAAGAAGATGTTTATTATTGTATTAATCATCATAAAAAAGCAAGTATAAATGGTAAGAAGTTAGATGAATGTATATGTAATAAAAAAGATTATGAAAAATGTTTGACAATAAATAAAGAAGATATATTCTCCATAAAATTTGTTTATCCAAATTTGTTAACTAATTTGGAAAGTATTTTAGAAGTAAATGGTCAAAAAATAAATATATTATATATTGGTAGATCAATGTTAGAAAAACGAGATTTTGGTGGGCTTTTACTATCAAAATTGAATAATATAAATTTAGAAGTTGAAGTTTGTCCTTATTGTAATAATATCCATAGTGATGATGGCAAGTTTGCTTATAAACCGCATAATCCTCATTTATGCGCTTATTGTGGAAAATTATTTCATGTTAATCATCCTAATATAGGCAATGAAATAGCAACTATCTTTAATATTAATGATTTGAAACTTGATAATAGATGTCTTGAAATAAAATCAGAATTAAAGATAGAATATGATATATTGAAAAATAGTTTACTAGTAAACAATATTTGTTGTAACAAAATAAGAATTAATAATGAAGAATATTATTTAAAAGATTATCTTAATGAAAAATTATATAATGAATTTTAAAAAGTGAAATTATATAATTTTTAGTATTGATAACAATGTTCCCAATTTGTTCCCATTTTATAAAATATTTATAGTAAACATAGTACTATAAATAACATAAATACTATTTGTTCCCAGGCCTAAAATTCCTTTAAATACCGATAATAACGGTAATACTATATATACTATATGTACTAGATTATAAGGAACTTGTGGCAGTGGTAAGAAATACAAAAATTGTTGTGGAAAGTAGTAGATTTTATAAGGTTTTACGAGGAATTGCAAATTTTAAAAAAGTAAAAAGAGGACAAAAAAGTTGAAATTTTCCTCTTTTTTACCTCATTTTATCAAAAATGAGGTAAATATAATATAAAAAAGTGAAAGGATAGATTTAATTTGTGGAAAGACCTATAACTACATTATTTATGTTAGAATCTTTGGATGGTAAAATTAATAGTGGAAATAGTGATGAGTTAGATGCAGATAAAGACTGGTGTCAAATAGATGGAGTAAAAGAAGGATTGCACCAATATTATGAAATTGAAGCTACTACTGATTTTTATTCACTTAATACTGGTCGTGTAATGGCTAAAATTGGTGTTAATGAAAGAACGGAACTTCATGAAAAAGTGGATGTAAGATTTATAATTATAGACAACAAACCTCATTTAAATGAAAATGGAATTAATTATTTATGTCACTGGGTGGAAAAATTAATATTGGTAACAACTAACAAAAATCACATTGCTTTTTCATTAAAAGAAAAATATGATAATTTAGATATAATCTATTATGATGATTTGGATTTAAATAAATTATTATTTGATATAAAGAATAATTATGATGCTGAAAGAATAACGATTCAATCTGGAGGCAATTTAAATGGCTTATTTTTAAGAGAAAATTTAATTGATTATGTTAATATAGTAATTGCACCTTTATTAGTTGGCGGTCGTGACACTTCAACTTTGATTGATGGAGAAGCAATAAGTAATCAAAAAGACTTAAATAAACTAAAGGCATTAGAGTTGATAGAATGTAATAAATTAAATAATTCTTATATTCAATTAATTTATAAAGTGATAAAATAAGGTTATAATGAGGTAGTGATATAATGAAACTTAATCCTGAAACAAAAAATAATATTTCAGAAACTATTAAAATGACTTTAGGAATATCATATGAAGAATATGAACAGTTAGATTTCGATGAACAACAAAAATTAATAGCCATGCATAGAAAGAAACCAAAAAGAAATAATTCTAGTGAAGTAACTATTATGATAGGTTCAGGTGAGCATTCAACATTTACTGAAGTAAAAAAAGGTGAAATAGTAATGATAGGTTCTGGTGAAGATTCTTGCTTTGCAAGAGCAGGTATTAGTCCTGAAGAAGAAAGACAAGAATTAGACGATGAAATAGATAAAATTCTTGATAGTAAACCAGTTGCATTTGTAAAAAAACTTCAACGGCGAATCACAAATAAATAGGTTTTGCTGGAAAATTTTTGCTTTTTGGAGAAATTTTATGGAAGAATATAAGAAAAATTGATGAAAGATTTTATATGGTTAAGAAGTAAAGAAGTATTATTTAATAAGGAATGCTAGCAGTCGAAGATAATATTTACAAATTTGTTTGGAAATCATCATAAATCAACAAATATTTTGTTGCAAACATTTGAAAAGAGGTAAGATAAAAAATGTCAAATAAAGAAATAATAGATAAAATAAGAAAATTATCAATCCAAGATCAAAGAAATTTATCTTATGAAGAATTAATAAAAATTATAGAACCACTTTCAGCCGATGAAATTATAGAGCTAAGTAATATTATAGGATATCCTGTATTTACAAGATTGTGTATGGGAGATCTTAAACATAGATTTGTTTTATTACAAGATGGAGCAGCTGCAATTATCGTTAATGATAAGGGACAAATACTACTACAAAGTAGAGCAGATAGAGATAAATGGGGACTTCCTGGAGGATGCCAAGAATTAGGTGAAAGATTTCAAGATACGATTATTAGAGAAATAAAGGAAGAGACAAATTTAGATATTAAGGAAGAAGATTTAGAGTTAATAGATATAGTATCAGGATCAACTAGAAGAAATGATTATCCAAATGGAGATGTCGTAATAAACAATACAGCATTATATTGCGTTAGAAATTATTCTGGAGAGTTAAAATGGGATAGAGAATCTAAAAATATGAAGTTTTTTGATTTAGATCATTTACCTGAAAATCAAAACGATCCAGATTTAATAGAAATATATGTAAAAAAATTAAATAAAAAATAGTTCCAACTATTGATTGGAACTTTTTGTTTGCACTGATTGCTATGAAGTTAAACATTTTAATATAAAAAACAATTTAGAAATAGAAGGTAGAATACTAAAATAATTATTTTTCTAAAATGAAGTGTATATCATCTAATAAATTTTATTTTGTAGGAAATGATTGAAAACTAAAGACATTTCTCTAAAAATTTGGTAAAATATAATTGAAAATTTTTTACGATACTTGGTACAAGGGAGGTGCCTTATGGAATTATTTATACTAATCATTTTAGGGGTAATATTTTTATTGAAACCATCGAACAAATCTGGAAATAGTAGTAACAAAGGTGGACTAAGTGATTTTGAAAAATTTGATATGTTTGATAAATTTAATAAAAAATAAAAAGATAGTAACAGAAAAATAGGAGGATAGTTATGATAAAGCCAAAAAAATTATGTAAAGGTGATAAAGTAGCAATTGTTAGTTTATCAAGAGGACTATTAGGAGAACCATTTTGTAAACATGAATTAGACTTAGGAATGAAAAGACTAGAAGAATATGGATTAGTACCAGTAATCATGCCAAATGCTACAAAAGGAATGGATACTCTTCAAAATCACCCTGAAATGCGTGCCAGTGATTTAAAACAGGCTTTTTTAGACGACTCTATCAAAGCAATTATTTGTGCAATTGGTGGAGATGATACTTATAAAATTATTCCTTATTTAATGGAAGATGAAGAGTTTAAACAAAAAGTTTCTGAAAATCCCAAAATATTTACAGGTTTTTCAGATTCCACAATCAATCATTTAATGTTAAATAAATTAGGATTGCAAACTTTTTATGGACCATGTTTATTGGTAGATTTGGCAGAACTGGATCATGAAATGTTACCATATACCAAAAAATACTTTGAAAAGTTCTTCCAAAATGAAGATAGTTTTGAAATAGAATCCAGTAAAGTATGGTATAGTGATAGAGAAAGTTATGGTGTAGAAGAAATTGGTAAATCTAGAAAAGTAAATGAAGAGCTTCATGGCTATGAAACAATCAATGGCAGTGGAATCGTAACAGGAAAATTATATGGTGGTTGTATTGAAAGTATTTACGATGCTATGGTAGGAGAAAGATATTCAGATGAACAAGAAATCATCGAAAAATATAAAATCTTACCAACCGAACAAGAATGGCAAGAGAAAGTATTATTTATAGAAACTAGTGAGGAAAAAATTTCTCCTGAAAAACTAGAAACAATTTTATTAGAATTTAAAAAGAGAAAAATATTGAATTTGGTAAAAGGAATAATAGTAGGTAAACCTATTGATGAAGTATATTATGAGGAATATAAAAAGGTATACCAAAAGGTATTTGAAGATATCTCTACTCCTATTTTATATAATTTAAACTTTGGACATTCTGTACCAAGATGTATATTACCATATGGAGCAAATGTAGAAGTAGATTATAATCAAAAAACAGTAAAAGTGAAAGAACCAATCTTTGATGAATAAAATACTAGAAGGTCTTATGATTAGACCTTTTTTTTCGAATTGATATTCTAAAATGACAGTAATAACTAAAAAGAATAGAGGGAGAAACTATGAGAAAAAAGATTATTTTAAGTATAACAGTTACCATTTTCATAATTAGTCTCATTCTATTTCTAACAAAACCACAAACTTCTGTAAACAATCAAACCTTTCAAATTATGGATAAGGAAACATCCTGTTATGAAGCATTAGAAGAAATTATGAGAGATGAAACATATGTATATTATCTACCCTGTAAGAAAAAAGATAAAATTATAATCCAATTTTCTAATCAGAAAGAATATTCCCTACAAGAAGTTTTAGAAAATAAAATGCTAACGATAGATGAGTTAATAGAAAATGGATTAAAGGTTAGAAAATATTTACTAGAAGATGCAATTACAGAAGACTATATCGAAACAGTACCAGAAAATGCTAAAGATTTTATCAATTTGATAGAAGATAACGCCATTCTTTTAACACCGGATGAAATTACGAAATATAATGAAAAAATGAAAGAAAAGGCTGATATGGTATATGACATTAACCAAATTCATTCCCTAACAAAACAAGAAATTTTGACTTATATCAATTCTTATCAGATACCTAGCTTACCAAAATATGATGGTAAGAGATTAGTAACCCAAAAGGATACGGAAACGATATTAGAAAACCGTAACTTGAATCAAGTAGAAGATAAAGAAAGTATTCAAAAAGGAATCATTGTGAAGCGTGCAAATTTAAAATCTTTTCCTACCTACATTCATTTTTATAATAGCCAAAGTATCGAAAATTTTGATAGTATTCAAGAAACAGAATTACTGGTAAATACTCCTGTTTTAATTTTACATGAAAGTAAAGATCAAGAATGGAATTTTGTGATAAGTCCTTTTTATGTAGGATGGGTAGAAAAAGAAAATATAGTGCCCGTAACGGAAGAAGATTATGAGTTTTTTATCAATAATAAATCTTTTGGAATCATAACAGAAGCAGGTTTAGAAATTGAAAATACAAAACTAGATATGAGCGTAAAATTACCTTATCTAGGAGTAGTAGAAGAAGGATACCAATTTCTATTACCCCAAAAACAAGAAGATGGTACACTAACTTCGAAATTAATTACGATTGATAAAGCTAAAGCACATATTGGTTATCTTCCTTATACGAAGCGAAATGTATATATACAAGCCTTTAAATATGAAGGAGTAAACTATAGTTGGAGTGGTATGAATCAAGGAGTAGACTGTTCTAGTTATGTTAGTAATATCTATCGTAGTTTTGGAATCTTTTTTCCTAGAAATACATCGAGTCAAAATAAAAGCGTTGGAAAAATAATTTCTTTAAAAGACCAAACGCCAAGTCAAAAATTAGAAACGATAAAAAATAATAATCCTGCTCTTTTATATCAAAGTGGACATGTCATGCTCTACCTGGGAATGAAGGATATTAAACATTACATGATTCATGCATCTGGTAGTGAAATGAAAGTAGTAGTAACCGAATTAACAGAAGATTCTAGTTACATCAAATCAATTGATAAATTGGTACTAGTAGATAATAGTTTTATCGAATAAAATATCCACAGTTTTGTGGATAAAATAAACTTGCCTAAAAACCAAAGTATAAAAATAAAAAATGGAAACAGAACTGAACGTTGAATCAATCTAAAGTGCACAATTAAGTGCAATTGAGTCAAAAAATCGTATATTCAAAAGAAAATGCACATATT
>CANQBE010000040.1 GCA_947589515.1 uncultured Bacilli bacterium | reverse complement strand
CCTTTACAATACATTAAATTTAGTTATACTAAAGACAATGGTTCCTATTCTAATCCGATTCAATTATCTAACTTAGACTCTTTATTTGAAATATATATTTGATTCCTATGGTGCTAAAACAATACGATAAGAAACAACTGAAACAATTCCACCATTATAGTTACTAAATGCAAAGATTCCAGCATTTGTACCATTATTCCAAAAGCCACTACGGTAAAACCAAGGATAAGATGAATACACAAAGTAAGCATAATCTTTGTACCAACTACTTTTGTAACGTGTATGTTGATCGGGATCTAACCCATTTTCAAATGGTCCCATCTCTCCTGTTGCATCACCTAAAATTCTTTGATTGTAACTTGTATCATTTTGTGATTCATAAACATCATAATATTTTGTTTCATAAGATGATGAAATAAGTTCCGATTGTTCATTACTTGCTCCTGTCGTAGCATATCCTGCAACATATTCATATGCTCCACCACTCATATCATAAATTCCACTTTTATTTCCAGTTGTAGATGCTGATTGATTGACTTCATGATTATCTGAAAAATATCCTATTGTATAGGTTCCATCTTTGCTTAATTCTGTACTATCTACATGATTTCCATTAATATCCTGTCCATTATTCAATCCCACTGTTGGTTCTTCTGTTGCTGCATATCCTGTAATAAAAGCACCATTATTATTGATTCTTACACTAGTTGAACTTCCATACTGGGAATGTTGTAAATAAGCGACTGCTCCCCATTCAGTATTCTTCATCATATGACTATCCAATTCTCTTTGATAGTTATAACTTGCTTCAAAGGCATGTCCTACTGTTATATTTCTCCAACTATAGACATTTGGCTTAATGATAACTTTATTAGATTCTGCTTTATCTACTTGAGCTGCTGTTGTTGAACCTGCTCCATCATATCCTGTTTCAAACTTTCCTATCCATAATCCATTTGCATTAAATGATATAAAGGCTGGATGTGTCATGTAATCTCCTTCTTGACATTTTCCACTTTCTCCTGCTAGCCCTTGTGTTTTATCACTATTCATTGGTGTTGTACATTCTCCTTCTCTATCATCTGATGTATTATTTAAACCAAATTTGATGGAAATTTCTTTTTCTTTAGATTCTATAGTAGTTTGACCAGTATATTCTCCTAAATCCCATAATTGATAACTATATTTTGGTATCCATACAAAATAACTTTCAATAGAATCTTCTGGAATCACTTCATTATTTGCATATTCATTATTTGTAAAGTCCTCATAAACTAATAATTTATCACTGTTATATATTCTAATTTCTTTTTCAAAACTTTGATTTACTTCTTTCTGTTCAACACCTCTATTAAAAATTGCTACACTTTCTACATCAATATTAGAATTAGTATTATTAGTTGATGTATTTGTAGTATTAGTATTTGTTCCTAGTAATATTTTATAAGGTGAATTTTTATCATAGTTAAATGCTAATGTTCCAATTAACTTTCCATCTAGGTAAAAAGCAGAGTGTCCATTCTGATATGTATATACTGCTGTGTAATATTGATGAGTATTAACGACTGGTCCAATAATTTGGTGATACTTATGATCTGCTTCTGAGTATAATTCTGCTACTATTTTCTTGTCTGGATTAATCCAAATGCCTCCACCAGCACCTTCCCAATTTCCTATAATCGCGTTTTCACCATTACGAATACTATTTACTTGAAATCTGATTGCTATCGTGATTCCATCTTTAAAATCATAACCTGCCAATCCTAAATCAATATAGTCATCTTCTCCATCCAAAGATACATATCCATTTTTTTTCGTTGCTCCATGTACCTTTCCATAACTATTTAAAGTATCATAACTATTTTTTACTATAACACTATTTGCCCATTGCTTGTTTCCATAACTATACCAATCTGATAAAGTACTTGCTCTTGTTACTGTTCCATTTTCTGCTATCGTTACTGGTATTAAATTACTTGCTAATACTGGATCTGCTCCATTTAAGATTTCTTCTCGATGTGGTGCTATTACTTGTACTGTTCTTGCTGTACTATTTAAGTTTCCTTCTTTATCTACTACAATATATCTAACTGTATAACTTCCAATTAAACTTGTCTTTACTTCTCCTATGGTTACTACTTTATTTTCCTCTTTTACTTCTACTCCTTCTTCTTTATAATAATCTCCTTCTCCTAGGGTTAATGTTTGATCACCTTTTAACGTAATATCTGGTATGGTATCTGTTTGATTTATGGTAACTATTCTTGTTGCTTGTCCCATATTACCACTTTCATCTGTTACATGATAATTAATATAATAGATTCCTGTTTGAGTAGTATCAATCTCTTGTACTTCTTTTACTTCTTGATTGGTTCCATTATAATATTCAATTGTTGTTGTAACATCATCGATTGTAAATATCTCTTGATCATCTTCTACTTTTTCTACTCCTAATTCGTGATATTCTTCTCCTACTTTTAAATGAACATCTTGATTTCCTTTTTCATCTTTCTTTAAAGTAATGATTGGTGGAGTATCTACTACATATCCATCATCTACGTCTTGAATACTATCTACTACAATCCTTGCTTTAAACTCTTTTCCTTGAATCTCATTTGGTGCACTAATATCTATCCATAACTTGATTCCATAACTATCTTTTGCTCCATCTGCTTCGATACTCGTATTTTTTACAAATACTAAACTACTACTTAAATCACTTAATAATACTGGTTTACTATATTCTCCATTATTTTTGGCATAACTAATTCTTATATATTCTAATGGAACCATATTTTTTATATTTTTATCTATCTCTAATCGAATTTGATATCTAGCATCAATATTGCCATTATTGGTTACTGTAAATTCATGAGGGGTTTGTTGTAATCCATCTTGATTACTCATTGGATAAGTATCCTCTAAATTAATAACAGATGTCTTTTTTGCATAATCTACTTTTAAATTTCCTGTATAAATTACATAATCTTTACTTGTTGTACTCGTTACAAAAAAAGCATAACTAACTGTTAATATTCCTATTAATCCTGAACATACCATTAAAATCAAAATGATTTGTTTCAAACTCAATTTTTTTCTCATTTAGTTTCACCTATCCTATATTTACAGTATAGCACATTTTCTTTCAAACAAAAAGCAAATTTATAACATAAAAAGAACTAACAAATTGTTAGTCCTTTTACCATTCAATGAAATTATCTTATTGAAATTCAACAGTAGCTCCAGCTTCTTCAAGCTTAGCTTTAATTTCATTAGCTTCATCTTTAGAAACATTTTCTTTAACAGTTCCATTAGCATCAACAATGTCTTTAGATTCTTTTAATCCTAATCCAGTAATTTCACGAACTACTTTGATTACATTAACTTTAGCAGATCCTCCATCAGTAATAACAACATTAACAGTAGCACTACTATCATCTTCAGCAACTGCTCCACTAGCAGCAGGTGCAGCTACTGCTACTGCAGATGGATCTACTCCAAATTCTTCTTTCATTGCATCTACTAATTCTTTAATTTCTAAAAGACTCATTTCTTTTAAGCTTTCAATAAAACTTTCTTTTGTTAATTTAGCCATTTTTATTTTCCTCCCTAATTTTTATATTAATTTTCTTCTTTTTGTTTAGCATATAAATCTAAGCTGATTGATAAATCTCTTGGTATTGCAATCAATGCACCAGCCAACATAGTAAGTAGTCCTTCTCTTGATGGAATCTTTGCAAGTTGTGCAAGTTGTTTTGTATCTGAAATTTCTCCATCTACAATCCCTACTTTTAAAACTAATGCTGGGTGAGTTTTAGCAAATTCTGTTAAAACCTTAATTGGTGCTACTGCATCATTTCCATAAGCAAAAGCACTTGGTCCTTCTAAGCTAGCATTAACATCGATATTTAAATCATTAAATGCTCTAGCCATTAAAGTATTTTTATATACTTTATAGTCAGCACCAGCTTCACGAAGTTTTACTCTTAATTCTTTAGATTCATTATCAGTAAGTCCACGATAATCAAACAACACAATAGTAGTTGCAGATTCTACTTTAGACTTTACTTCATCAATAACCTCTTGCTTCTTTGCTAGAATATTTGCATTTGCCACCACGACACCTCCTCATCATTTTTTCATTTAGGGATGCCATAAAAAAGTTCCCGAGTAATCCCGAGAACTTTTTTTAACTATAATAGTCCTCGGTAGGATTTAAGTTTGCACCTACTGTCTATGGCACCAATAAATTACTAATATTATATATTAACAATTACTATTTGTCAAATGAATTAGTTACAATTTTAATTCCAGGACCCATAGTAGTTGTAATAGCGATATTCTTAATATAATCTCCTTTTGCTGTAGAAGGTTTTACTTTAAGAATAGTAGCCATGAATGCATCTAAGTTTTCTAGTAACTGTTCTTCTGTAAAAGATACTTTACCAATGATACTATGTACATTTCCAAAACTATCTGTTCTATATTCAACACGTCCAGCTTTAACTTCACTAACTGCTTTACTAACATCAGTAGTAACAGTACCAGTTTTAGGATTTGGCATTAATCCTTTTGGTCCTAAAACTCTACCTAACTTACCAAGTAAAGGCATCATATCTGGAGTAGCAATCATAACATCAAAATCGAACCAATTTTCTTTTTCGATTTTTTCTAATACATCAGTATCTCCAACATAATCTGCTCCAGCTTCTTTAGCTTTTGCAGCATTTTCTCCTTTAGCAACAACTAAAACTTTTTTAGTTTTTCCTGTACCATGAGGTAAAACAATAGCACCTCTTAATTGTTGATCAGCCTTTTTAGTATCAAGGTTAAGTCTAACAGCTATTTCAACAGTAGCATCAAATTTACTAGTTGAAGTTTCTTTTACTAATTTGACAGCTTCTTCTTTAGTATAGAACTTATTTTTTTCTATTTTTTCACAAGCTGCAACATACTTTTTTCCTCTTTGTTTCACTTTTAATTCCTCCTTATGTGGTTTATCCAATGAAATGGATACGGATTTTTGGAGTTGCGGATCCTCCCACATAGAATAGTATCTATGTTAATAGTATAGATTATTCTGTTATACTAATTCCCATGTTACGAGCAGTTCCTTCAACAATTTTCATTGCTTCTTCAACTGTGTAAGCATTTAAATCAGGTAACTTAGTTTCTGCTATTTCTTTTAATTGAGCCTTAGTAATGTGTCCAACAATCTCACTAGATCCTTTGCTAGAACCCTTCTTAACATTAGCAGCTTTTAAAATTAAGAAAGCAGCAGGTGGAGTTTTGATTACGAAATCAAAACTTCTATCATCATAAATAGAAATTTCAACAGGTAAAATATCTCCCATCTTATCTCTAGTTGCGTCATTATATTTTGTACAGAAATCCTGTAAGTTAATTCCTGCAGGTCCTAAAACTGTTCCAACTGGTGGAGCAGGTGTAGCTTTACCAGCAGCAATTTGTAATTTAATTTTCTTTACAACTTCTTTTGCCACGAAAAACACCTCCTATAAATTTTGTCTTCGGGGAGTGGTCCAAATAGCTATCCGCTGTTCATATAAAAAATATGATTTTTAGCTTTGCTTCCCACTAATCGAAATCTATATTTATTAAAATATAGCCCTTAAATAATAACATTAATATCTTGGAAAATCAAGAGATTTTCGTTTTTTTTCACAATTTTTACTGTGAATTGAAAATCGAAAATGGACGATTAAGCAATTTCAATATCACTAATTCCAACTTCAACAGAAGTTTCTTGACCGAATAAATCAACAAGTAACATAATTTTTTGATTATCATGATCAACAGAATCGATGGTACCAAACATACCAGCAAATGGTCCAGAAATGATTTTAACTTTAGCACCTACTTCAAGTTCTTTATTAACATCTAATCGACTCATTCCAATATTACTTAAAATTTTATCTACTTCATATGGTTGTAAAGGAGTTGGTTTAGCACCTTTTCCACTGGATCCAATAAATCCGGTAACACCAGGTGTATTACGAACAACATACCAAGCTTCATCGCTCATAACCATTTCGACTAGAATATAACCAGGAAATAATTTCTTTAATTTCTCTTTAGTGACTCCGTCTTTTTCCTCAATTACTTTTTGTTCTGGAACAATAACACGAAAGATATAATCTTTCATATCCATACTTTCAGCACGCATCTCTAATTTTTCTTTTACTTTATTTTCATGTCCAGAATAAGTATTAACGACATACCATTGTTTATCCATGTTATACACCTGCCTTTAATAATGCAATAATTAAATCAATTAAATAGAAGAAAACAGCAAAAAATATGATAAAAATGATAGTAGCAATAGAATATTTAATCATATCTTTTTTAGATGGCCATTTTACTTTTGATACTTCACTCTTGACTTCTTTGAAAAAAGTAACGATACGAGAACCTTTTTTCATTTTCTTTTCTTTTTTCTTATTAGAAGTTTGTTTTTTATTCTTATTTTTATCCTTTGCTTTGACTTTTTGTTCTTTTACTTCTTCCTTCTTTGTGTCTTTCTTTGCATCTTTACCTTTGATTTTTTTATTAGATTTTTTTAATTTATTAAGTTCTTCATCAATATCTAGAACTTCACGGTCTGACTTAACGAACTTTGCCATATACCCACCTTACCTTTTTTATCAAAATAAAAACACCTTTTCGTGTTCATTTATAAAATAACATAAAAAGGTATGAAAGTCAATCATAAAAAAAGAAATTATTTAGAATCTATAAAAGTAATTTTGGCATAACCATTACCAATATTTCCTATCATACTACTATTTCCTTCATAGGTTGGCATACTACTGGTACCAGCTATCATATTAGCATTGGTAAAAATATAGCCACTATAATGATTTGGTTGATCTGTATGAATAATTTGTTCTTCGGTAGAGTCTTCACTAATAGCATTGCATCCATCATATCCAGAAATAAAACTAGATCCTGCTCCACCACCTATAATATAACAATTACTATCAGTATCTAATCCTCCAGTTCCACCATAGTAGCCTCCACCTCCGCCACCATGACCATGACAGGCATAGGATATACCTGTATCACTACCTGTACCTCCAATTCCAAAATCATATCCTGTTGTTTGAGTACCACCAATTCCCCTCTTATTAGTATACTTTTCAAAAACCAAAGTCGATCCATCTTCTCCTACTAATCCTAGATTATTACCTCCCATAATAATATTAGGCTCTCCAGCACCAATTTGAAGATTAGTATGAAATCCACCTCCACCACCAGCAACTATGATTCTTGATTTTAAGCTATCAAAGAAATCCCAATTACCAGCAACTAATCGAATATCTGTTGCTCCTCCACCGCTTGGTCCACCAAGATATTTACTATAGAGATAATAATAATTATTAACATCATAGAATCCTCCTCCAGCATTTCCTCCAGCTCCTCCACCATTGAAGGTAGCTAATCCTCCTTTTCCTTTTTGTAGTGTATTATCATCTCCAAAAGTTCCATTCTGGCCTGCTTCTCCCACATAAACATATAAAGAAGTACCTTTATTAAGATGAATTTGTCCTGATACATATCCTCCTTTTCCTGAATCACTAGAAGCATTTCCACCTGAAGCTCCCCATAATTCTATTT
>CANQBE010000039.1 GCA_947589515.1 uncultured Bacilli bacterium | reverse complement strand
TCTTTTATTTTATCTTCCAAATCTTGATTTTGTATATAATGTTTTATTGTATTTTTATTTAATCCTACTGTACTCACGTAATATCCTTCTGCCCAAAAATGTCTATTTCCATAATTATATTTTAAATTGGCATGTTCTTCAAATATCATTAGACTACTTTTACCCTTTAAATATCCCATAAAAGATGATACACTAATTTTAGGTGGAATTTTCACTAACATATGTATATGATCAGGACATGCTTGTGCTTCTACTATCTCAACTCCTTTATAATCACATAGTCTTCTTAAATATACTCCTATATCTCTTCTGAGTTTTCTGTATATTGCTTTTCTTCTATATTTTGGTGTGAAGACTATGTGATATTGGCAATTCCATCTTGTATGAGATAATGAGCTTTCATCATCATTTTTTCGTCTCATAAAATAAATCCTCCTCTGATTTTAGATTTTGGTTGGCAGACCATTATCTATTATATCAAAGGAGGATTTATTTTTCTCTTAACGCTATCGCTTTTTCAGCTCTCACCCGCATAGCAGGTGGTTTTATTATGTTCCTATCCCGGAACATAATGAAAAAAAGATACTAAACGTACCTTTCTTTTAGATTTGAAAACATCCACCACCGATAAATTCTCTTAAAATAGAATCATTGGGAATACTCTCTGATGAAATAGGTAAAAATAATCTTAGGAAATTAATTAAACGAACAGCCTCATTATAATAAGGAGAAGTTGGTTCTACCGAATAAAGAAGTGGCTCTACAAAAGTCTTTAATACTCCCAGTTCATAAATCATAGCTGTATTAAAAGTATAATCGGCTTCATCCTGATAAGGGAAAATATAATTTTCTTCCCCTTCTCTTACTTTTGCCCAACTTTTTAAGGTATCTTCTACTTTATTACCACGAGTTCTATTATCTCTAACAATTCTTCTTAATAATCTGTTATCTGTTGTTGAAATTCTAACATGATTATCAATATTTAATTCAGTTAATGCAGATAAGTAAACAGTAATCTTTTTCTCTTTAGGAATATGTTCCAATACCTTAGGATTTAATGCATGAATTCCTTCTATTAATAAAATATCATCACTAGAAAAAGTCATGGTATCCTTAAATTCTTTCTCTCCTAAAATAAAATTAAAAGCAGGAATAATTGTTTCTTGTCCTGTTAATATTTTGGAAACAGTTTCTTCAAATAACTGTAAATCAACAGCTTCTAATCTTTCAAAATCAGGATTTCCATCTTGATCAATAGGAGTATCACATCGATTGACAAAGAAATTATCCATGGATAACATTTTAGGATTTTTTCCTAAACTCTTTAAAGATAACATCAATTTATTAGTAGTAGTAGTCTTTCCTGTAGAAGAAGGACCTGCTAATAACACAATCTTAGCCTCTTTTTTTTCTACTATTTTCTCTGCTAACTCCATTAAGCCATGATTTTTCATAAGTTCATCAATTTGAATTAATTCTTCTATGGTATTATTGGAAACTCTCTTATTTAAGTCCACAACATTTTCTAACTCTAATCTTTTAGCCCAACTTCTAGATTCCTGAAAAAGATGAAAAACATTTTCTCTATGTTCAAACTCTTTAATTCCATTTTTCATATAAATGGTTGGAAATCTTAATACAAAACCATCTTCATTTAAATAAGTAAACTCAAAATGTGATAATACACTAGTAGAAATTGGCATTAAACTATAAAAATAATTATATTCGGTACCTAATTTATAAAGAGTTAAATGAGTGGATGTGATATACTTCATAATTTCTGATTTCGTAATATCTCCAATATTTTTAAAATATTCCATTGCCTCTAATCTAGATACTGTAATCCTTTCAATAGGAAGATTAGCATTGACTAATTCTTTCATTTTCATCTGTAAATGCTCAAGATCTTCTTTTTGAAGTTTAATAGTAGGTTCTATATATAATCCTTTATCTAAGGAATGATTTACTTTTAAATCTTGATGACTACCAAATAAATTTTTAAACGCAACAATCATTAAATAAACTAGACCATTTAAATAAATTTGATTTGCACCACGATCCATCAAATCAAAAAATTCAATTGCACAATCTTTATGAATGGTTTCCGTTAATTCTTTATAAATACCATCCACTTTGGCTAAAATAATTTCATATAGATAGTTTTGTTGGTAATTCTTAGATAGTTCTTTCAAAGTAATTCCATAAGGAACTCTAACTAAACTACCATGAATAGTTACATTCAATTCTTGCATAATATTACCCCTTTTTATTTTTCCATTATTTTTGACTAACTTTTTCTTTTTTATTATACTTAGCAAGAGAAACTAACACACTTAATGTTTTAATTTGAGAAACCGCAATAGAAGAAGGATTATGATAGCGCATCATATTATTTAAAGCAACTTCTACTTCATTACAGTAATATTGATCTAATCGATCAGTTCTATGAATCAATTGAATATTAGGAAGATTATGATTTACCAAATCTTTGGTATAATCAGAAAGTTCATTTAAAAATTTGAACTTATCCTCTTCTAAAACGATTCCAATTTCTAGTAATTGATTCATTAATTCTGTTGGTTCTATCGTTTGCATTTCTAAAACATATGGAGAAGAATTTGTTTGATGTAATTTTCTAGTAATGGTTGATATTTCATCTTTAGTAGTAGGATTTGTTAGTAAGATTTCCGAAAAAACTTTTTGAATGGCAGTTAATTTTTGAACAGGTACCATACGATCTAATAATTCTTTTGCTTGTTGTTCAGTTAGATTTAATTCTTGTAAAGTTTTAGCATTTTTAATACGATCGATTTCTTTTTCAATTAAAGCCTCATCGTGAACAAGATCAAATAACTCTTGCAGTAATTGATTAATTTGATTATCATACTGATGAAATTTATCTGTTTTAGAGCGACTTAAATCAATGTATTTTTGATAAAGTTGATGCAATAATTTTTTATGAAAAATTCTTTGGAAAAAATTTTCTTGAATAGAAAGAATTTGTTTTTCTAAATTTGTTAATTCTTGATCAATTTTACTTAAATTTAATTTTTGTTGTTCCTCTGTTAGATGATCAATTTGTTTGATAATAGCTTTCTTCTTATTTAATTCAATTTGTTTCTGTTTAATTAGTACCAATTTGACTCTTTCTAACATATATCCACCTTCTATATGTTATTGTAGCATATTTTGTCTAACTAATAAATGTATAAATTATACCAATTTACACTATTATAATTATAGGTGATTATTTATGAGTTTAGTACCAATGGTAGTAGATAAAGAAGCCAATGGGGAAAGAAGTTATGATATCTTCTCAAGACTTTTAAAAAATAGAATTATTCTATTAAGTGGTGAAATAGATGATATTTTAGCAAACAGTATTGTTGCACAGATTTTATATTTAGACTCTCTGAATCATGATGATATTAGTCTATATATTAACTCACCAGGTGGCTCTGTAACCGCAGGAATGGCTATTTATGATACGATGAATTTTGTAAAAAGTGATGTTTCCACAATTTGTCTCGGAATGGCAGCAAGTATGGCAGCATTTTTACTTTCTTCGGGAGAAAAAGGAAAAAGATATGTTTTACCAAATGCTGAAGTCATGATTCATCAACCACTAGGAGGAGCACAAGGTCAGGCAACAGAAATTAAAATTGCAGCAGAACATATTCTCAAATTAAGAGATAAATTAAATCAAATTCTTGCAAAGAACACCAATCAAAAAATAGATACCATCCAAAAAGATACCGAAAGAGATAACTTTATGGATAGTAAAGAAGCATTAGAATATGGACTAGTAGATAAAATCATAGCAAAACAATAAAGACACCTCTATTTATGAGGTGTCTTCTCATTTATTGTTTTCTTTAAAGATTTTGCATTAGATGATTTGACATTTTGAGATTTTAAACGTTCATTAATATCCAATTCCACAATGGAATCACAAATTTTATAAAGATATAAATTTAAAATTAAATCATAGTTTTTCTCATTAATAGCCAAATTCATTGCATGCTGATATTCAAATCGATCCGCTGCTTTAATATAAATAGGAGGTAAATCGACCATCTCAAATAATTTATTAATAAAGCCTCTAGTTACTCTGCCATTTCCATCTAAAAATGGATGTACTTGAATAATATCACATTTTAAAATAACGCATCTCTGAATGTATTCAAATAATAAATTAATATCCTTTTTCTCTTTAATAATAGCAGCAAGTTCTACTAATTCTAGTACCTCTTTATCTAACTCATTTAATCGAGTACGAATATAACTCCAGTCATATAAATCTACGCCAGAATGAGGAAGATAAACATCAATCGTTCTAAATTCTCCAGCACATTCGGGAAATTTCGTTAAAGAAAATAATTTTTTATGTAAATCTTTTAAAGTATAAATATTAAACATATAATCTATTTCATCTGAATGGATATATTCATACATTACCTTTAATCCTTGAATTTCTACTTCACTATGAATACTATCAATTGGTACACCTTCTAATTCACTTTCACCTTGAATATAATTCTTAACAAATGCTTTCTTTAAAGTATTAAAATGAGTATCATCCGTATTCAATCCATAATAAATACGAATAAGATTTGTAGGAAGACTCTTATCTAAATCATTTAATTTCTTTTCTCTTTTTCGATATTTGTATCCCAAAAAAGCCTCTTGCATGATAAATAATGGATCTACACCCATTTCATGCAAAGCTTCAATTGCATGTAAGTCCATGACAATCACCCCTCTGTTTCAGATGTTGATTATATCACAAAAAAAGAAAAAAATCAAATTTTTCCTTTCATTTTACTAGCTAATTCTCTTATTTTACGAAATCTATGATTTAATCCTGACTTGGTAATAGGTTTACCCGTTTCATAACTAATAATCTCACTTAACTCAAGTAAAGAAGCTTCTGGATATTTTAAACGATAATCGATTGCTTCTTTCGTTTTATCATCTAGTAATTCTAATGCTAAGTTTTCTTTTAAATACTCGATATCTTCAATTTGTTTAGTGGCAGTTTCAATAATTTTATCGATATTAGCTTGTTCACAATTATTTAATCGATTCGTCATATTTTTATGATCACGATAAATACGAATATCTTCATAATATAGTACCGCTTGATTAGCATTCAAAATTCGTAAGAAATCTCCTATCTTTTCAGCTTCTTTAATATATACCATATATCCCTTATCTCGAGAAAGCACTCTACTATTTAAATCAAAGTCATTTAGTAATTGCGATAAAAATTCTGCTTCTTTCTTTTCATCAATTAATAATTCCATATGATATCGAGCAGTCTTAGGATCATTGATACTACCCTTGGCTAAAAAAACTCCTCTTAAGTAAGCTCTAATTTCATCTTCAGAATCTAAAATATAGGAACTTGGAGTTTCTAAAAAAATACCATTTTCATCAACAATAGATAAATCTTTTAAAATAAAATCTACTTTTTCATCAATCATAATTAAATATAAATTATTTTTACTAAAATTCATATTCTTACGACTTTCAATTTCACAAGTAACATCATATAAATCTTTCATCAATTGATAAATTCTTTTAGCAACAGTTGCATTTTCAGTAATCAAATCAATACTACTATCAGTACAAGTACCATTGTTGCGTAAAAAACCAGATAATTCAGCAATACTTTCAGATCTAGTATTTGGTATTCTAGATATTTCTTCTTTAATAGTCGTTGTAAAAGACATACAATCACCTTTTCTATTTTTTAATAGTATTAGACTTATCTAAATCAGGTTGATTTACAGAAACATTTTTAGAAATTTCTTGTAAAAAATACTCAGAATCTAAAATACTGATATTAAGATCAATATCATATCTAGAAAATTGTCGCAATACTGTAGATAATTGGGCAACCTTTTTTAATTCTTCTCGATCTACCTGTTGGTTACTAATAATATCATATAAAACATCATTATCATAATCAATTTTACCAAAATGATAGGTATTTTCTTCATCATGAAAAGTTGAATATACTAAAATTTGGTTTAAACTAGTATTACATAAAAGTTGATCAGAAGAATAAATATGAATTTCTGGCGCTAATGTTTTGTAAGTGAGTTCTTCCAAATCTCCATCTTTATTTTCGATAAAAGTCGTTTTGTCTTTTTCAGATGCTTCATACATACGAATAGTCCAATCAGAATGAATTTGATCTAACTGATGGTTACAAATACTGTAAAAAGTATTATAAGATAAATAAAGATTTTGCAAAGATTGATATATTTCTAAATCAGATTTTCCTAATTCCGATTCTTTAATAATTCTTTTTCCGATAATTTTTTGCTCTAATTCGCAAAAACTATCTTGATCTTCTATAGTAATTTCATCATCTGACTTTAAGAAAGTATCCAAAATATCAACTGTTTCGAATAAATCTAATGGTTTCAAATATTTCTCTAAGTAATCTACATTTCCATTTAAATAATCATATAAAGTATAACTATCATCTAATAATAATATCTGATATTCAAGGCTAGCTACATCATTGTAACTATTAAAATGTCTAGCAGTTGCTTGAAAATAAGTTTGCCATGAATTAGATAATAGATAACTAGTTAGAATGGAATTCATTCCTTCTGCAAATGAATTACCATAATCATTTGTTGTCTCAAAACGTTTTATGATATGGTATAACTTTGAATTCTTAGAATCCGTATATTCCATATATGCATTATTCAAAGTATGACCCAATTCATGGAAAATAACTTCTTTTTCTCGAGCAGAATCATGATAAGATTCTTTCACAAAAATTTGATTATCATCTATATCGTAATAACCATCTACCTTGTTTTTTTTCCAATCTGAATTAGAGATTACTTTAAACTCTAATGCTTTTAAATTATAATTAAAAATTCTTAAGTCAATATCCGGTAATCGTTCTTCTAAACAATCGATAAATTGAACAATATAACTTCTATATTTATCTGGAATGCTAGAGTTATTTTGTAAGGTATTTCTTACTTCATCAAAGGATATCATTGGAAATTCAAAATCATCAAGGGCATCATTATGATATAGATAAATTGTATCCCCAATACGCGTAAATTTTGGATAATGAGATTGAGTATCAGATGCTAAAATTTGATTTTCTTGATATTCTTGCTGCAAAGAATAGTGATTGTTAATAAAATTTTCTATGGTAGGAAGATTGAGACCTATCAATAGCAAGGTACTGATGCCTGTTACTGTTACTACCGTAGAAAGGTTAGGAAAAGTATATTTTTTAGAATAAAGATTACCATCTGAAGTATTATAAATCATATTTAAACCAACATAATCATGTAATTCTGGATAATAAAAATATTCTTTTCCATCTTGAAGTTTTACTTCAAGAAAATATTTTTTATGATTGACATCACAAAAAATGTCAAATAATTTATTACGATAACGAATTCTAAATAATTTTGTATATTCTTGCATAACTACACCTACTTTTAATTTTTTATATTTTACTATTTCAAAAGAATGGATTGATGTCGTATTATAACAGAAATCTCTTAATTATTATCATATAACAGTTTTAAAAATATATGATAGTAATAAAGAAAAAATTAACGGTGTTTGACAGAATTTTCCTCTGATGTTAGACGTATTCCTTTTTGAAAGGTAATATGATGCATCATTAATTCTGGATTTTTATGATTTCTAATTTCTTGAGCACGATGTATCAATTCCTCTTGTTCTGATTCAGTTACTTTCTTTTGCTGACTTCTATTATCAAATGGATAACTAATATCTTCTCCAATTTGTTCAAGGTATCCT
>CANQBE010000038.1 GCA_947589515.1 uncultured Bacilli bacterium | reverse complement strand
CCTGGATATTCTATTGATACGAATGGTTATACAGAAATACCAGATAGCGTAATTAAAACTTTAATAACAAAATTTTTAAATCAAAGATTTTGTAAGCATAATACTGATTTGAATATAAGAAGTAATTCTTTGGAAAAATCAAAAGGATTTTATAAATGGGAAGTTAAAGATGTTATAACCCATTTACAAACTCATCAAATAACAAAAGTCTTAGATGATAAATACGGTTATGAATATGCAAATGGAAAAAATGAAAATGTTCCATTATCGTTTTACTTTGATATGTCAGGAAGTATGAGTAATTATACAAATATGCTATCCGTTATCGCAATAGAACTTTTAAAAAAGAATGTAAAAGTTTTAATTGGATTTAATGAACGAGTGAATGTTCAAATTGATAAAATAACCAAGAATATTGATGTGTCAGAGTTGGCTGAAATTTTAGAAAGTGCTGGTTATTATTCTTATGGTGAATGGGATAGACAATCAAGTTTCAAAAAAGATCCAAGAGTTTCTTATAAATTTATAAATCAAAATTTGGATAATTATTTAATATCTAAAAAAGCTGAAAAATGTGTTGTTTTTTCTGATTTTGATCCAATTTATGAAGTGATTGACTTATCACATAGTTCAGATGTATATTGGTTTTGTTTTGAATCAAGTTTTGATAGAACAGATTTAAAACAATTTCATGGATTCATATATAAAGTTAGAAATATTAAAGATTTAATGGCTGGATTAATAAAAGTAAATGAAAAAAGATTTGAAGCATTGTGTTATGTGGATAATCCCAAATCATTACAAAGAAAAATAGGAGGTTAGAAATGGTTACTATAGAAGAATTAAAGCAAAAGATAGAAAATTTAGGATATATTGCAACAGAACAATTAATATATGATACTTTTAATGCTTTATGCATGTATGCAGATGAAGAAATTAACCCTGGGCAAGATATTTTTGCTATATGTTTAGAAGGTCCCCCAGGTGCAGGTAAAACTGAATTTGCTAAAACTTATACCAAATTAGTAGGCAAGATATTTGATAATAATGTTGAAATGGTAGATTATCAATGCGATGCTACTACTGGAAAAACAGAACTTTTTGAGGATATCAATATCAGTGCAGCTATTCGTGGTGATGCAGATCATGTTAATATACCTGGAAAATTAGTAGAAGCAATTAAAAAAGTGAATACTGGAAAGAAAGTAGTTTTGTTTATAGATGAATATGATAAAGCAAGAGAAGAAACAGATGCTTTCTTATTACAATTTTTGCAATCTGGAAAAATTAACTCTACACAGCATGGCGATTTAGAAATAAAAGATGAATATAAACCTAATCTTCAAGTAATTTTATGTAAAAATGATATGAGAGAAGAATTATCCGGGCCTCTATCTAGACGTATTCGTATAATAAGACTTGACTATATGACACCAGAAGTATTCTATCAAGTTGCTAACAGAGTATTAATAGATGAAAAGAAAGATAAAGTAAATGATGGATTATTAAATCTTGTAGTTTTAATGTATCAACATGCATACGCATCTAGAGAAGTTTATAATAGATTACCTTCTTGTTCAGAAATGTTGATTGCTATAGAAGATGCAGATAGACTTTTAAAAAGAGCAAATGCCCCTCAACACATCATTTACAATACAATCATTAGAAATATGTTTAAATCGGTAGATGATATTACAACATTTGAATCTGGTTTAGATAGGGTAAAAAATCAGAATGATGGTACGCTATCAGCATTAGTAAAATCAATGCAAATAACTGAGCAAGAAGAAACGCAAGTAGATATAAATAGTTTAATAGCCCAAAAAGTATTTACACATGAAGGAGAAAAACTTAATAAAAAAGTTCAAGAATTAGAAGATTTAATTTCAGAATATAGAACAAAATTTGAAAATATGGAAGAACAAAGAAAACAGGCAATCGAAAGTGAAATTCAAAAAATATTATTAGAAAATGGTAAACTAGTATCTACAACGCATATTCCTAATATGATTAAAATGTTTGAGGATGAATCAGCTTTTGTAAAAAGAGGAGAAAACATCCTAACTTTATCTGGGAAAGATTGGACTGATATTGGTAGTATGGTAATTCCTCGTTTATCTCACCATTTATTTGTAGATAAATTAATAGAATATGCTAGTAATTTGAATATCAAAATTTATGAAAATGGTATTTTACTACAAAGTGCAGGGGAACATAAATTAATTGTAATTAATGATTTAGATGAAAATAATCATTCTAGATATAGAATGATGTCAAGTCAACCAGTACTACCTTCACCATTTTTATCCGATATAGAAAATTTTATAAAATTTGCTTCTGAAGTATATGATTCTCAAGATAGAACAGTTGGTCGAATAACTGATAAAGTTATAGGTATTGATAACGATACGTTTTCAATAAATGCTTTAGTTTATAATGATGTAGAAATTCCTTTTGAAAAAGTAAAAGATAATGTCTACCATGTAATCTTATCTGGAAATATAAAAGATTTAAGTCAATTAACTACATTATCAAGCAATGCTTCTTGTAATGATTTTGATAATGTTCTTCAAGTTTCCAAAGAAATTATGGATGGAAAAAGGAAAGTGTTAAAAAATGAATAATGCTAGTTTAGCTATGTTAGAGAATCATCGAATGGAACTGTTAAAGAAATATGAATTAGATCTTGAAAACATAAAAAAATTTAAAGAAAAAATTCAACAAGTATCGGAAGAAGAATCTACAGAATTAGGAAAAGAATTATTTGAGTTAATATCAACAAAAGGATTTAATGATGATTATGAACAGGCTCTTGAATTAATTTATAAAGGAGCAAATATTGAATATAAAAACGAAAAGAAAGGCGATTTTGCTTTACTTATATGTGCTAGAAAGAATTATTTGAAAACATTTCTAGCTTTAGTAAAAGCGGGAGCAAATATCAATCAAGTTAATAATTATTTGACAACTCCAACCATGGCAAGTGCTAGACATGGAAATAAAGAAATGTTAGAAGTATTAATTTTAATGGGTGCTGATATTAATGCAAGATGTTTAGATGGTGATAATGCCATTATGAGTGCAAAAAGGCATGATCAGGTTGAATGTTTTGATATGTTATTAAGAAAATCAGCATATTTAAATAATAGAAATTTAATTAATGAAACTGTAATGGATATTCCAAGTACAGCAACTTTTGATTTATCAGAAATACCCTTATCCATTGTGAATTCACCAAATAATGATGTATCATTTGAAGATACTCAAAACCTTTTAGAAGAAGCAATCAAAAAAAAGGAAAAAATAAAGAGTTCAAAATAAGGCAAATAATATAAAAATTCAATTTTAAAAAGGGAAATGCTTTCTCCTTTTTTTTGTTTTTAGAATTTATCAAGGTTTAAATGGTAAAATGAGAACTTTTAAATAAGATTTTAGATAGAAAAATTTATATATGATATATGATAAAATAATATAATTTTATGTTATAATTCTATAAAAAGAAATAATAGTTTGCTAGTATGAAAGGACGGTAATATTTATGTGTACAGCAGTTACTTATTATACAAAGGATCATTATTTTGGAAGAAATTTAGACTTAGAATATTCTTATAAAGAAACAGTCACGATAACTCCAAGAAATTATCCTTTTTTATTTAGAAAAGTAAATCCTATCAACAATCATTATGCTATGATTGGAATGGCTTATGTAACAGAAAATTATCCATTATATTACGATGCTATCAATGAGAAAGGATTAGGTATGGCAGGATTAAATTTTCCTACCAATGCTGATTATAAAGAGAAACAAAATGGTAAAGATAACATTGCCCCTTTTGAATTTATTCCTTGGATTTTATCTCAGTGTGCTAATATTCATGAAGCAAAAGAATTATTAAATAGAATCAATATCATGAAAATGGATTTTAGTAAGGAATTACCTGCATCTCCATTACATTGGATCATTGCTGATAAAGAAAGTTCTTTGACTGTTGAATGTGTAAAAGAAGGTTTAAAAATATATGATAACCCGGTAGGTGTTTTAACGAATAATCCAACTTTTGATATTCATATGTTTAATTTAAATAATTATATGAATTTATCCATTGAACAACCAGTGAATCACTTTTCTAAAGCATTAAATTTAGACACTTATAGTCGTGGTATGGGTGCTTTAGGATTACCTGGGGATTTATCATCTGCTTCGAGATTTGTGAAAGCAACATTCACCAAGATGAATTCATTATCTGGAGATTCTGAATCAGAAAGTATTAGTCAGTTTTTCCATATCTTAGGATCTGTAGAGCAGCAAAGAGGTTGTGTGCATATGAAAGAAGATCAGTATGAAATTACGATTTATAGTTCTTGCTGCAATATGGATAAAGGAATTTACTATTATACCACCTATGAAAATAGTCAAATTACTGGTGTTGATATGCATAAAGAAAATTTAGATGGTACCAAATTAGTGAGTTATGATCTAGTAAAAGGACAACATATTTTAATGCAAAATGAATGAAATAAACAAATAATAACATAGTCATATAAAGTAATTCTTATATGATGGAGGAGTAGAAATGAAAAAAGTAAAAAAAGTATTAGAAATAGTCAAATATAATATGTCAACTTTAATAGGCTTTGAACTATTATTCAAACTATTAAGTCTACTATTTTTTACACCGATTTTTTTGAAGAGTTTTACCTTGATTATGAAAGTAACAGGATATCATTATATCACTCTTGAAAATGTCATTCCTTTTTTATTAAAACCTATCACAATCGTAATGTTAATTCTGTTACTCTTTATCATTATGTTATATTCCATGTTTGATATTGCTACTATTATCGTAATATTAGATAGTTCCTATCAAAAAAAGAAAATCAAAATGTTAGAAGCCATTCATATTTCTTTAAAAAAATGTAGAAATATCTTTCATATTAAAAATATTTCGCTCATCTTTCTCGTATTATTTTTAATCCCATTTTTAAATATTGGACTTTCTTCTAGCGTCATTACCACTATCAAAATACCAGAGTTTATTCTTGATTTTATTATGAAAAATAAATTATTACTCAGTTTATTTCTAATTGCTTTTCTATTTCTAGTCATTATTTTACTAAATTGGATTTATTCCTTACATTATTTTATTTTAGAAGATGTTAGTTTTAAAGAAGCCAAAAAGAAAAGTAAAGAATTAAGTAAAAAGAATCATATCAAAGATATTTTAACTTTATTATTAATACAAATATCGATTGCTTGTTTATATCTTTTATTTATTATTATAGGAATTTTACTGATTTTAGTCTTTAATAAAATTTTTGGTCATTTGATTGTATTAAAAAGTATTGCATCTACTATTATATGGATTTTTTTAGCATTATCCTTTATCTTTGTATCTTTATTATCAACACCAATTAGTTATGCTAGTATTAGTGTGATGTATTATTTACATAAAATAAAGAAACAGGAAAAAATAAAATTTATTCCAATTGAAAGTAAGAATCAAGAAGTTCAGGAAACTAAAAAATTGAAAAACATAGCACTAACCTTAGGTATATTTAGTATTGTGTTAGGTTCCATCTTTACTTATGGATTATATAAAGGAAACTATAATTTAAACATTGAATATGTAAGAACATTAGAAATAACAGCCCATAGAGGTGCATCCGTAGATTATCCAGAAAATACAATGAGTGCTTTTATAGGTGCTAAAAATTTAGGAGCAGATTGGATAGAACTAGATGTGCAACAAACCAAAGACGGAAAAATAATCGTCTCACATGATACTAATTTGCAACGGATAACCGGTATCAATAAAGACATTATTGACATGAACTATAGTGAAATAAAAGAATTAGATGCAGGTAGTTTCTTTGATAAAAAATTTAAGGAGGAACGAATTCCTCTATTTGAAGATGTTATGAAATGGGCAAAGGCAAATAACATGAAATTAAATATTGAATTAAAGCCAACGGGAAAGGAAAAGAATTTTGAAAAATCAGTAATCGATATCATTAACAAGTATGAATATGAAAATTACTGTGTTTTAACTTCTCAAGTATATGATGTTTTAGAAAAAGCAAAGGACTATGATAAAAATGTAAAAACAGTATATGTTATGAGTTTAGCTGTTGGTGATATTATTTTACTTGATAAAGCAGATTCTTTTAGTGTCGAAGCAAGTAATATTAATAAAGTTCTAGTCAAGAAAGTTCATAATGCTGGAAAGGAATTATATGCTTGGACAGTGAACACCGAAGAAAATATTAATAAAATGATTGATTACAATGTAGATAATATTATTACGGATAACATCACTTTTGCGAAAGAAACAGTGATGAAAAGTAAAACCAGTAATTGGATTAAAGAATTTATAAAATTAGTGGAAAATGATTTGTAAGCATAAATGGTGAACAAATCATATTATAAGTACCCAATCAAAGTAGCAAAATAAAAAATAAAATGATTTGGTAACCCAAGAAGGCAATCCCTTCTTTTTTCTTGAAAATTGTTAGAAAAATATTTCCAATTAAAAATAATAATGTTATAATGAAAACAAAGAATAAACTAGGGAGGAATATGTATGGATGAGAATCTAGAAAATCAAACAAAATCATCAAATCGCTTTATCTTTTCTAACGAATTCTATGATCAACTAGATCAAATCCCAGAAGAAAAAGAAGTATCTTTTGATGCAATTCCTATTCCTCCAGTAACTCATGAAGAAGAAATCAAAAAAGAAACTGTGGTAGAAGAGCCAATTTTCTCTACACCTAATATTTCAAATTCTAATATAAATTCTAAAGAAATGGATATGTTAGACAAGTTATTAAAGCCAAAGGAAGAGATAGAAAACATATCTTCTATTCAAATAGAGCACCCATCCCAACCAGAATTATCACCTACGATAGAACCTGTTAGTGCTCAATCAGAACAAGATGTAGAAAAGGTAAAAGTAGTAGAAGATAAACCAGAAGATGTCATAAATTCAATAGCGAATGATTTTAAGGTAGAAACAGGAATTAATACTGATTTAGAAAAAGAACTATTAACAACACACATAAAAAATCAAGTAAAAACGCCAATTGTAGAAAATACTCCTTTCTTCGAGCAGCCTTCCGAAAAAATGGTTTATCGTGCCGCTAGAAATGCTCCTAGTATACCAACTTGGCTACAGGAAGAAATCGAAAAAGAAGATGCCAAAAAATTAGAAGAATTAGAATCAATTCCAATTCATCAACCTGCCATTATCAATATCGATGAAGAATTAGAAAACCAGAAAGAATTTACGATTACCGCAAACGAAAAAGAAGAGTTCGATTATGAAGAAAATTTAGATCATGTTCCATATACAAAATCTAATTTATTAGATCAATTGCACATAAAAGAGCAACAAACAGGAAAAATTAGTATTTTAGCTCGTTATGGAGAAGATTTTTGCAGTAAAGATTATATTACCAATCCAGCAATTGGTAGAAAAGAAGAAATTAAACAATTGATTCTCATTTTATTAACACCAGAAAAATCAGGAATTTTAGTTGGAAAACCAGGTATTGGTAAAACAGCTATTGTCGAAGGACTTGCTTATCAACTTCAAAGAAATAATGTACCAGATGCCTTAAAAGGATATCGCGTAGTAAGTATCAAAACCACTTCTTTAATGGGAACGCTACCAACTGGCGAAACAAGACTACAAACCTTAATTGATGAATTAAAAGACTTAGATAAAATTATTCTCTTTATTGATGAAATTCATATGCTAATGGGAGCAACTAGTGAATCAGGATTAGATTTTGCAAATATGTTTAAAGAAAGTCTAGGTCGTGGAAGTATCAAAATGATTGGTGCTACTACAAATGATGAGTATGAAAGATATGTATTAAGAGATAAGGCCTTTGTTAGAAGATTTCAAAGAGTAGATGTAGAAGAACCAAACAAAGAGCAAACGATAAAAATTTTAATGGGAACGCTACCTAAAATAGAAAAAACAACAGGTGCAAAATTAAAATATAGTGACTATATTCAAACGGAGATTATGTCCTTCATTGTTGACATTACATCAGAATATAAAAGAGTTTATGGGGTAGGATCTCGTTACCCTGATATCTGCCTAACATTACTATCTCAAGCATTTTCACAAGCAGTATTTGATAATCGAAAAGAAGTAACTATTGATGATATTCGTAATGCCATTCAAAATTCAAAGAATATCTATCCGGATGTCATTCGTAAAGAGTTAATAAATTTTGATCAAAAATTTGCTAAAATGATTCAAGAAGAACAATAAGAAAAAGAACTACAAAAAAAGTAGTTCTCAGAGTGTAGACAAACCCCTAGAATTTTTCTAGAGGTTTTCTTATGCAATTTTTAAAAATTGAAGTTTGCTAATT
>CANQBE010000037.1 GCA_947589515.1 uncultured Bacilli bacterium | reverse complement strand
CATAACAGAAACAAGAAGAACTGTAAAATCACTCTTTTTCTTAATTTCAAACAAAAGAAAAAGGAATTTTTCATTTTTTCTAACAGAAAACTTTAAATTCCTTCATTCTTTCTTTTCAAAAGATTTGTTTACAAGTTTTTTTAATTTTTATTATTTTACAACAATATTAACAATCTTACCTTTAATAACGATAACTTTTACAATCTCTTTTCCCTCTAAATGTTTCTTAACATTATCTTCTTGCATTGCTTTTTCTTCCATTATTTCATCGCTATCATCAATATTTACCTTAATAGTTGCTCTTACTTTTCCATTTACTTGAACGGCAATTTCTTTTTCGGTATCCACTAATTTATCATCTTCATAACTTGGCCAACTAGATTCACAGATTGGATTACCTAACTTGTACTTTTCATTTAACTCTTCTGTAATATGAGGAGCAATTGGATTTAGTAACATTAAATAAGTACGATAATCTAGTTTGGAAATAGAATCCATTTTTTCCATTTTATTTAATAAAATCATTAAAGCAGATACTGCTGTATTAAATTTAAGATCATCCATATCTTCCGTAACTTTCTTAATCGTTTTATGAATATCCTTTTCTAAATCCTTAGAATAGTTATCGTAATCATTTAATTTTTCACCTAGACGAATGACTTTGTCTATAAATCTCTTACAACCATTTAAACCTTGTTCACTCCAAGTTGCTTCTTTTTCATAATCTCCTATAAACATTTCATAAGTACGTAATACATCAGCACCAAGTGTTGCTACAATATCATCTGGATTGATTACATTACCAAGACTCTTACTCATCTTGACTCCGCCTTCTCCTAAAATCATACCATGGCTAGCACGTACTTTAAATGGTTCCTTATTAGGTACTAAATGATTATTGTATAAAAACTGATTCCAGAATCTTGCATAAAGTAAATGTCTTGCAGCATGTTCCATACCACCATTATACCAATCTACTTTTCCCCAATAATCTAAGGCTTCACGAGATACAAATTCTTTGTCATTATGAGGATCCATATATCTTAACCAATACCAACTTGAACCAGCCCAATTTGGCATAGTATCAGTTTCTCGTTTTGCAGGTTTTCCACAATGTGGACAAGTCGTATTTACAAATTCAGGTATTCTAGCAAGTGGACTTTCACCATCATCTGTAGGTTCATATTCAGCAACATTTGGAAGTACCACTGGTAAATCTTCATCTGGTACAGCTACCCAACCACAGTCTTCACAATAGATAAGTGGAATAGGTTCTCCCCAAAATCTTTGACGAGTAAAAATCCAATCTTGAAGTTTATAGTTCGTTTTTTTGTGACCAATCTTCTTTTCTTCCAAATAAGCAATCATTTTTTCAATGGAATCCTTCTTGTTATCCATACCATTTAAGAATTCAGAATTTACCATCATTCCATCTTCTGTATAGGCTTCTTTGGAAATATCTCCACCTTGAATCACTTCAATAATATCAATACCAAATTTCTTAGCAAAATCATAATCTCTTTGATCATGAGCAGGTACTGCCATAATGGCACCAGTTCCATAATTCATCATGACATAATCAGAAATATATATTGGAATTTCTTTACCATTTACAGGATTAATCGCACTTAATCCTTCTAGTTTTACTCCTGTTTTATCTTTTACTAATTGAGTTCTTTCAAATTCTGTTTTCTTATTAGCTTGTTCACGGTAACGAATGACTTCATCCATATTAGTAATTAAATTTTGATATTCATCGATATAAGGATGTTCTGGTGCTACTACCATAAAGGTTACTCCAAATAGAGTATCTGGACGAGTCGTATAAACCGTTAATTTCTTATCAACTTGTTTTAAATCAAAGTCAACTTCGGCACCAGTAGATTTTCCAATCCAGTTAATTTGGGCTAATTTCGTTCTTTCTTGGAACTGAGTATCTTTTAATCCTTCAATTAAATCTTCTGCATAGTCACTCATTCTAAGCATCCACTGTTCTTTTTCACGCTGTTCTACTTGAGTTCCACATCTTTCGCAAACACCACCGCTAGAATCCTCATTAGATAATCCCATCTTACATTTTGGACACCAATTAATATTTTTCTTAGCTTTATAAGCCATTCCTTTTTTAAAGAATTGTAGAAATTGCCATTGTGTCCATTTATAATATTCAGGATCTGTTGTAGCAAACTCTCTTGACCAATCAAAAGATATTCCTAATTTTTGAATTTGGGCTTTAAATGTTTTAATATTTTCTTTTACCGCAACACTTGGATGAATATGATTTTTAATAGCATATTGTTCAGCAGGAGCACCAAAAGCATCCCATCCCATAGGAAACAATACATTAAATCCCATCATTCTTTTCTTTCTGGCAAGAACATCTAAAGCAGTATAACTTCTTACATGACCAACATGTAGTCCAGCTCCACTTGGATAAGGAAATTCTACCAAATAATAATATTTTTCCTTATTTTTATCTATTTTTGCTTCAAAAGTATGATGTTCTTCCCAATACTTTTGCCATTTATTTTCTATTTTTTGTATACTATCCATTTTTCTTTTTTCCTTTCTTTTTTAAACTTTTCTTTTGTTTATTGTGTTTTTCTAAATATTTTCTTTCTTTTTCTAATTCTTCCGAATTATCTTGATTTTGTTTATTTTGATAATATTTACCTAATAACATAAAAGATAATATGATCACAGGAACTACTGCTACAAATCCAAAGAGAATTTGCCAAACAACGCCTTCTACGTTCGCAACAAGAGTAGCAATCAGGGCAATATCGAAACTTGTAACCAGTCCTACTATCCTTACAAATTTATAATAACTAAAACAATTGATATCTAGTTTATATAAAGAAATTAAATATTGTACCTCAGCAGGTACTTTTACTTTTCTTCTAGTTTTTCTAATAAACAGGACATAATAAATGATATAAATCAGAATAAAACTAAATAAAAACCAACCAATATATTTCATAAATCCTCCCTTCATGAAAAAACGATCATTCGTATAAGGACGAATGATCGCGGTACCACCTTAATTGATAGAAAATCTATCCACTTACCATTGATATAGGAATGACCCTAATTCACTTAGAAGACAAGTTCATAAAATCCTAATTATCTATTTTCACCAACCATAGATTCTCTAAAAATTATTTTTTTATTACTACTTCTTCCTCAACATGAAATTATTATTAGTATAACATAAAATTTCATTTATGCTAGATTTTTTTTACAAATTGTTTGCATTTTTCTTTATAGCCTATGTTTTCTGCTATTTGATTATTCTTTATAATTCTGAAATCATTTGATTCTTTGATAGCATATTCTATGATATTATCTAGTTTTTGTTTTTGTTTTACAAAAAGATCATATTCTTCTTTAGTATCTGCTCTATAATAGGGATTTACCAATTGTGGTAATTGATAAGAAGAAAGAGTCTTTTTAAATTTTTCTATTTTTTCAAGTTGTATCATTAAAGTTTTCTTGTTTTCTAGGAGACACTGCATTTTGGTAGAAGTCTCCTTTTGTTTTACTTTTAATCGTGCTATTTTTTCATCCATTTCTTCATCTGATAGATTGCAGATAGTACGGTAGCGATCTTGCATTTCTTTTTTTGATATGATTAATCTGTTTATTTGTACAAAGATAATAGGACTCATTAATATACCTATCGATAATCCATATTTACTATTATGCATTAAAGTAGATACAATAACTAATAAAAGGATAAAACCCAAACAAAACAAACTTTTTATTTTTTCTTCCTTGATATCATATAGTGCATTTCTATAAGATTGGATAGTAGAAATTTCTCCTTCATATTTGAGATTTTCTATTTCTAATTTGGCAACATTTTCAGATATTACCTTGATTTTTTCTTCTAAATCTTCTTGTGCATATTTAAACATGCCTAGTCCCCCTTATATCAAGCAAGTACTATTATATTAAATTGTTTCAATATATTCAAGAAGTTTTAAGAAAAGTTTTATATATTCTTTTCCTAGGTTATACTTATTTAATTTTCGAATTTCAATTCTTTTTCTTTTGATAGGAAGTTCCCCAAACATAATAGATGAAATTTTTTCTTTTAATACTGTATTTACTGGAATATCAAGTAAAATACTATCAATATCATCATTAATCAAACGTATAGCATCAATCTCAATATCTTTTCCTTTACAATTTAGTGTTACTTGACCAATAGATGGTACATGTTCAACTTCAATTACGAAATCGGTATCATCTACATAACTAACAGTCTTAATCTGTGTATCATTAAAATAAGCAATGACAGAAGTAGCACGTTTGGTATTACGAAAACGAATCTTATAATTACGATAATCTCCTACTACTCCACGGCTACCTTCTAGTGTTCTAATAATTACTGTATAATTACTTGGCAAATAATTATAATCAATTTGCGTAATTAAGTGGTTTTCTTCATGATCATCTTTATCTTCATATAAGTTAAAGGTATTACTTTCACCAGGGAAAACATGAATTTCTAAAGAGTCAGGATTTCCGGTAAAGTTCAATTTCTTAGTATTATTCAAAGGAATGATGGCTCCTCTTTTTACAAATACGGGATAATCTTCATCTCGGAAAAAGGAAATGTACTGTTTATTTCCAGGAAATTTCTTACCTGTTTTAAAATCGTACCAAATACCTTCTGGTATAAAAAATTTATGAATCGTACGATTAATCAAACTATCTTTTTTCGTTAAGATAGGTGCAATTAACATATTTCCTAAATAATACTGATTTTTGTAGTTACTATCATCATAAATCCATGGATAATCATAATATAATGGTTTTAATAGCAAATTACCATCTTTATGATAATAGTAGGCAAGTGAATATAGATAAGGAATTAAGTCATGTCTTAATACTAAATATTTATCTACTACTTCTAGAGTTCTGGCATTCCATCTCCATGGTTCTTTACGATAGTATTTTCCACGTGGTGCATGAAATCTTAAAATAGGACTAAAAGTCGCTAGTTCAATAGAACGAACATATAATTCTTCTTCTTCGATTCCACCATAGTTACCTGATACATCATTACTGATCCAGTTAACTCCAATATTACTTGCTTGTTGATTAATAATAGGAATCTTTCTTAGCATTTCCCAACCTATTAATGTTTTTCCCGTATAAGTAATTGGATATCTATGAGTTGCTATTAAGCCGTTACGGGCTAATATCATATTTCGATTACTAGTATTGGTATGACTAACTCTAAACAGAGATTGGTTTAGTTTCCATAGTGCTTCGACATTTATTTCTGTTGGTTTTATATCATTCCAAAAGAAATCAATTCCCATTTTGGTAAGAGGCGAAAGCATAAATTGATTGATTGCCTGTAATAAGACAGGGTTTAAAGGATCAAAAGCTATAATTTTATTATCTGTAATATGAAAATAAGAAGCAATATTTGGATAATTTTCTTCATGTGGATAAATTCCTTGTACTGGATTATACTGCAATCCAATGCGAATATTTTTTTCATGTAACTGATTGATGAATGTTGTTGGGTTAGGAAATAATGCCTTATTAAATGTATAGCCACTAACTAGTTTATTTCCATCTTGAAATTTATTGATATGCCAACTATCATCTAATAGTAAAACAGAAATTGGAATCTCACGTTTTTCAAATTGATTTACTAAATCTAGTAAGTCTTCTTCTGTGTATTCTAAATCACGACACCACCAATTACCTAATGCATATCTTGGAATCATGGCTGGTTTTCCGGTCAAAAGAAAATAATCATTTAGTGCTAACGTAAAATCATTTCCATACATAAATAAATAGATATCAATTCCTTTTTGATCCCGTTTCACAAGATTACGTTTTTCATCGTAATAATCATGGAAGCTATCATCAATAGAAGCAAAACCATCAATGGAATATAGACCATTTCTAGGTTTACCATCTTCACTATTTCCATCTAAAGAAATAAAATTGCCTTTATAATTTTTGACTTCTGGATGATGATAATACCAAGTTCTATCTGTACCATTTAAGTCTACTTTTAAATTATTCGTTGGTACTAATTTTCCACCATCAAAATTTCTTTCTTTGGTATAAGAAAGGGTAAAATACTTTGTTTTAATTACTAGATATCGATCATCTTGTGTTACTTCAAATTTTACTTTAGGAAATTTACGAAATTGAACTAGTTGGGTTTCATAATCACAGAATTTTCCTTCGGGATGGTACTCTAAACGAATTAATCTTTCTGTTAAGACAGTAATACGATAATAATTTCCTTGAATGATTGATTCTTTTTCTGAGATTAAATTATTAGAAACAGGACTAGCGCCTACCATTTGATTTTGTTCTTTCATATTTTTCACCCTATTATTCATTTTATTAATTTTATCATATCATAAATGAAGAGAAAAAAAAAGACCTTAACCATTCGATTGGTTTAGTCTTCCGTAAGTTTTTTACTTTCCTGTTTTAAAAATTCAAAGTGAAAATCAATGGATAATAACTTTTCTTCTTGATTTTCTAATAATTTAGAAATTTCTAGTACGATTTCATTTGATATTCCTTCTTCTTTTTGATTGACATGATGAGTGAAAACACATTGAATTTCTTGATTATCAGAGGTTATTATTAAAGTCAATGTATTTTCTTTTCGATTTCCTTTGATAGGAATTTTTTGTTCCTTTTCATTTAGTATGTAGCCAGTAAAATTAATCTGTTTTTTATTATCGTTCATGTCTAAATAGAATATGCAGGTATTTTCCCGATTGATTTCGATGTGTTCTTGATTATCTACTTGGTAGGCAATCTGATAGGTAGAATCTTCTGTTTCTAACTCATAACGAAAGATTTGATTAAAGCCATAATAATAAACATGGTAGGTAAAGCCAGCATCATTAGAGAAATTGATAGATTCTTTGAGAAAATCTAATTTTTGATTTAGATCACTACTAGAAAGAGAATGAATGGTAGATATGTGTTCCTTTAAGGTTTTATCCTGTTTTATATAGTTTATGAAAGTCGTTAGAATCTCTTTCAAGGAATCCTTCGTAATTTGATAGGTCAAACGATTCACTCTTTTTTCTTGTCCATTATAAGAAACTGTTACCTTTTCTTTTTGAATGTCAGGATTTTCAATCACCGTTCTAATAGCATCTTTTAGATAAGATAAAATTTTATCATAATCATTACTACTTAATTTCATAAATAAAGAATAGTTTTTTAAATCTATAGAATCATATTCTACTTCTGATTCTAAATCATCCTCTTTTTGAATAGGAAAATAAAGTTTATCATTCGAAAAAATAAATTGAAAATCAAATAGTTTTTCATCTAAAGCAGGTAATTCATTTTGTTGATTCTCATTTAATACATTTAAATTTGCCCAAGTATTGATAGCAATATCATCAGTAGTCGACATACTATCCAATAAAATTTGATTTTGGTCTACTATTTGATCGAATCGATTGGTTAAATTTGAGATACTTTGAAGCATTACTACTTTTTCACTAGAAACTAATAAGAATCCAAAAACTAATAGTCCTATGGAAAGAAAAGATAATAGACAGGCAAAGAGAGTCATTTTTCGATTCTGTTTTTTACTAAGTTCGATATCCACTACTATACACCACCATTATATTCATTATATAATTTCTTCTAAAAAAAGGCAATTTATTCCTAGAATTTGTGATAAAATAAGAAAAATGGAAGTGAGAAGATGGAAAATCCTTTTGTTTATAGTGATACTAATAAAAGGTATTATACGTTAGACTATTTTTATAAACATAAATTTGGAAAAAAAGTATGTAAGATTAGTCTCAATGCCGGATTTACTTGTCCTAATAAGGATGGCACGAAAGGAATTGGTGGCTGCATTTACTGTTCTAAATTAGGAAGTGGTGATTTTGCCGGAAAACAAGAAAAAGATTTAGTAACGCAATTTTATGAAGTGAAAGAAATGATGCAAAAGAAATGGAAGGATGCTTTTTATATTGGATATTTTCAAGCAAATACTAATACTTATGCAAAAACTGATGTATTAAAACAAAAATACGAACCAATTTTAGCGCTAGATCAAGTAATTGGACTAAGTATTGCTACTAGACCAGATGCTATCAGTGAGGATTGCTTAGATTATTTAGAAGAATTATCCAAAAGAACTTTTTTAACTGTCGAATTAGGACTACAAACCATTCATGAAAAAACTTCTAAGTTTATTAATCGTGGCCATGATTTAGCATGTTTTGATGAGATGGTAAAGAAATTAAGGCAAAGAAATATTAATGTTGTTGTTCATATTATCAATGGACTTCCCTATGAAACAAAAGAAATGATGATAGAAACGATAAAACATATTAATCAACTTGATATTCAAGGAATCAAAATTCATATGTTACATATTATTCAAAATACTAAATTACAAGAACTATATGAAAAAAATCCTTTTCCTGTTCTTACGAAAGAAGAATATGTCGATATCGTCATCAGCCAATTAGAATTATTAAGACCAGAAATCGTAATTCATCGGATAACTGGAGATCCTGTCAAAGAAGATGTCATCGCACCAACTTGGTTACTTAAAAAATTCTGTGTTCTAAATGATATTGATAAAGAAATGGTTAAAAGAAATACTTATCAAGGAAAAATGGTACAAAAATAAAAGGAGTTTTATCTCCTCAGAGTGTAGACAAACCCCTAGAATTTTTCTAGAGGTTTTCTTATGCAATTTTTAAAAATTGAAGTTTGCTAATT
>CANQBE010000036.1 GCA_947589515.1 uncultured Bacilli bacterium | reverse complement strand
GATAATACAGGTCCAACATTTACAACCAGTATGACAGGAGGATGGTTAGAAAAAACTGTAACTATATCGGAAGCAACGGATAAACAAGTAGGTACGCTTGCGGAATTACCATATTCCTTTGATGGAGGACAAAACTGGCAAAATGAACCAACAAAAAATTATACAGAAAATCAGAAAATAAATATCTGTGTTAGAGATAGTTTAAATAATAAGACATGTAAAGATTTCGAAATTAGTGGAATTGATAATGTACCACCACAAGCACCAACTTTAACAGCAACAGATGGAATTGGAAGTGGAAAATGGCATACTGCAAATACAACATTAACAGCCAGTGGAAGTAGTGCACTAAGTGGAATTACTTATTATTTAGATAAAAACAGTAATCCAACAACAGTAGTGCAGAATGGTAGTTTAACAATTACTGAAAATACAGCTTCAACTACTTATTATGCCAAAGCATGTAATGGAGCAGGACTTTGTAGTGATGTAGTAAGTTATGAATTAAAATTAGATAAAACAACACCAAAAACACCAACTTTAGCAGCAACAGATGGAATTGCAAGTGGAAAATGGCATAAAGCAGATACAACGTTAACAGTAAGTGGAAGTAGTTCAATCAGTGGAATTACTTACTACTTAGACACAAATAGTAATCCTCAAACAGTAACCAATAGTGTACAAATTACGGCTAATACAGGCTCAACTACTTATTATGCTAAAGCATGTAATGGAGCAGGACTTTGTAGTAGTGTTGGAAGTTATGAATTAAAATTAGATAAATCAACGCCAGCACAACCATCTTTAACAGCAAATGATGGAATCGGAAGTGGAAAATGGCATAAAGCAGATACAACGTTAACAGCAGGTGGAAGTACTGCACTAAGTGGAATTACCTACTATATCGATGCGAGTAGTAATCCAACAACCTCAAGAAGTAGTTTACAAATTACAAGTAACACAGCATCAACTACTTATTATGTCAAAGCATGTAGTGGATCAGGACTTTGTAGTAGTGTTGGAAGTTACGAATTAAAGTTAGATAAAACAACGCCAGCACAACCATCTTTAACAGCAAATGATGGAATTGCAAGTGGAAAATGGCATAAAGCAGATACAACGTTAATAGTAAGTGGAAGTAGTTCAATCAGTGGAATTACTTACTACTTAGATACAAATAGTAATCCTCAAACAGTAACCAATAGTGTGAAAATCACGGCTAATACAGGATCAATCACTTATTATGCCAAAGTATGTAATGGAGCCGGACTTTGTAGTAGTGTAGCAAGTTATGAAGTAAAATTAGATAAAACAACGCCAGCACAACCATCTTTAACAGCAAATGATGGAATTGCAAGTGGAAGTTGGCATAAAGCAGATACAACGTTAACAGCAGGTGGAAGTACTGCAATTAGTGGAATTACTTACTACTTAGATACAAGTAGTAATCCAACAACCTCAAGAAGTAGTTTACAAATTACAAGTAACACAGCATCAACTACTTATTATGTCAAAGCATGTAGTGGATCAGGACTTTGTAGTAGTGTTGGAAGTTACGAATTAAAGTTAGATAAATCAACACCACAATGTAAGATTGTAGTAGCAACAGGAACAGCAGGAAGTAATGGATGGTATAAGAGTGATATTACTTTAAAACTAGAAATTACAGGAACGACTAGTGGAGTATTAAATTCTTATTTAAGTCAAAATAGTATTACAGAAAATACGACAGAAAAAGTAGTAACTGGAAATGTAACAAGTAATGCAGGAATAGTTGGAAACTGTACGGCAACATTTAAAGTCGATAAATCAACGCCAGCAACGCCAACTTTAAAAGCCAATGATGGAATCGGAAGTGGAAGTTGGCATAAAGCAGATACAACGTTAACAGCAAGTGGAAGTAGTTCAACAAGTGGAATTACTTACTACTTGGATACAAATAGTAATCCTCAAACAGCAACCAATAGTATACAAATTACAGACAATACAGCTTCTACTAAATATTATGTTAAAGCATGTAATGGAGCCGGAACTTGTAGTGGAGTTGTAAATTATGATTTAAAATTAGATAAAACAACACCAGCAACACCAACTTTAACAGCAAATGATGGAATCAGAAGTGGAAGTTGGCATAAAGCAAATACAGCGTTAACAGCAGGTGGAAGTACTGCAATTAGTGGAATTACTTACTACTTAGATACAAGTAGTAATCCAACAACTTCAAGAAGTAGTGTACAAATTACTGACAATACAGTTTCTACTAGATATTATGTAAAAGCATGTAGTGGATCAGGAATTTGTAGTGGAGTTGGATTGTATGATTTGAAGTTAGATAAGACAACACCAACAATAACCACCAATTTAAGTCCTGGAACATATAATACAACTAAAACAGTAACCTTTACAGTGGTGGATACTGTTAGTGGTGTTAGGTCTATGGGATTTGAAGTTCAATTAAATGGAGTGACGAAAAACAAAAATCTTTCTTATCGAGGAAATAGTTTGACAATTGATTTAAATAATAATGGAACTTGGGTTATTATCATAAATTTCTCAGATTATGCAAATAATAGTGATTCAAAAAGTTATTCATATATCATTAAAACAGAATATCCAGCAGTCGAGTTTACCTATGATGCTACTAAGAGTCCTAAATCGTACTGTGCAGAACCTGGTGGATTATGTAGAAGTGATTGGACCTGTGTTCTGTGGGGACAAGTTTGTAAAGATGGTTCTGCACCTGATTTTAATGAAGGTTATGATAAAACTTGTCGTTGTGGCAATTGGGTAACCGACAATACTCAGTTTAATTATACTTGTCCAGATGGTGGAACTTTGCGTGGAGAACAGTGTGTAAAACTTACTTGTCCATATGGTGGTACATTAGTTGGTGAGATTTGCAAACAATAAATATAGATACTATCAACATAAAAAAGAAAGTTAAGAAAGTCATGATATAACTTTCTTTTTTTTCGACAATATCTTATCTTCTAAAAAAACTCTTACTAAATATATTTTAGTAGGAGGATCTATTATGATAAATGGAAATGGTTTAACAAATAAAGAAGTAATGGAATCTAGAAAAAAATATGGTACCAATGAACTAGTAAGTAAAAAACAGAAATCTTTCTTTCGACAGTTTATAGAAACCTTAGGAGATCCTATTATCAAAATATTATTAATTGCTTTAGCAATTAAAACAGTTTTCTTGTTTCAAGACTTTGATTGGTTTGAAACCTTAGGTATTATGATTGCTATTTTTTTAGCAAGTTTTATTTCTACGATATCCGAATATGGTAGTGAAAAGGCTTTTGAGAGATTACAAGAAGAATCTTCTAGAATTCAATGTAAGGTAAAGCGTGAAGGAAAACTAGTAGAAATTCCAATTGAGGAAGTTGTGGTTGGAGATATTATTCGTTTAGAAACGGGGGATAAAATTCCAGCAGATGGCATACTCATTGAAGGTGAATTAAGTGTAGATGAATCTAGTTTAAATGGCGAAACCAAAGAGGCTTATAAATATGCTGTGCAAGGAATTCCTAATGATAAAAATAAAGTATATCGTGGTTGTGTTGTATATTCTAAAATGGCATATATGAAAGTAGAGAAAGTTGGTAACGATACTTTTTATGGACAATTAGCGTTAGAAATACAAGAAGAAAATTTGGAAAGTCCATTAAAACTAAGGCTTAGAAAATTAGCTCAAATCATTAGTAAAATAGGATATATTGGTGCTTTATTAGTATCGTTATCCTATCTTTTTTCTGTCGTTGTGATAGCAAATCGTTTTGAATTAGATAAAATTCTGGCTATGGTAACCAATTTTCATGTTATCTTTCAGCATATTATCTATGCACTTACTTTAAGTGTTACTATTATTGTAGTAGCAGTACCAGAAGGATTACCTATGATGATTACTTTAGTACTTTCTTCTAATATGAAGAGAATGTTAAAAAATCATGTTCTTGCTAGGAAATTAGTAGGGGTAGAAACAGCAGGAAGTTTAAATATTTTGTTTACAGATAAGACGGGAACTCTTACTAAAGGAAAACTAGAAGTCGTTGGTTTTATTTCTGGAAGTTTAAAACACTATTATCAAGAGTTAGAAATTGCGAGATACCCTAAGTTATATCAATACCTTAAATTATCTTTAACTTATAATAATGAAAGTACATTATCTGATTATCAAATTATAGGAGGAAATATTACAGATAGAGCTCTTCGTAAATTTATCACAACGCCTGTTCCTAATGTAAAAGTGATTACTCAAAATCCTTTTAATAGTAAAGCAAAATATTCAAATACTATGATTGAATGCCATGATGGTATTCGAAAAAAAATAAATTTGATTAAAGGTGCTCCTGAAGTTCTTTTAGATAAATGTACTAAGTTTTTAGATGAAAATGGTAATAAACAAGATATTCATAAACTAGATATTCAAAAAAAAATAGAAGAAACAACTCAAAAAGGATCTCGTATCATTTTACTAGCAATGAATGATAATTATGATTGTGAAAAGTTTGAAAGACTTACTTTTTTAGGATTGATGATCTTAAAAGATGAAGTTAGAAAAGAAGCAATTGAAGGAATGAGGTTAGTTAGAAATGCCGGAATTCAAACTGTTATGATTACAGGAGATAATAAAGATACTGCTATCGCAATTGGAAAAGAAGTTGGATTACTTACATCTAATCAAGATTTAGTCTTAACTAGTAGTGAGTTAAATAGTTATACTAACGATGAAATAAAAAAAATCATTCCAAGATTAAGAATTGTTGCTAGAAGTCTTCCCCAGGATAAGAGTAAATTAGTAAGAATTTGTCAAGAAATGAATATGGTAGTAGGGATGACCGGCGATGGTGTTAATGATGCTCCTGCTTTAAAGAAAGCAGATGTTGCTTTTGCCATGGGAAGTGGAACCGAAGTTGCAAAAGAAGCAAGTGAAATCGTTATATTAGATGATAATTTTTTATCCATCTCCAAAGCTATTTTGTTTGGACGTACGACTTTTAAAAGTATTCGTAAGTTTATTATTTTTCAATTAACCGTTAATATGTGTGCTATATTTTTATCCATTATTGGTCCTTTTATTGGGGTAGAAACACCTGTTACGGTTATTCAAATGTTATGGATTAATATGATTATGGATACACTAGCTGGAATTGCTTTTAGTTATGAACCTCCATTAAAAGAATATATGGAAGAACCACCTAAAAAGAAAGATGAAAATATTTTAAATCGATATATGTTAGATGAAATTATTTTTACTGGGGCTTATTCTTCTTTACTATGTGTTTTCTTTTTAAAAAGTAATTGGATTCGAAGTCTTTATCGAATGGACTCTTCTTATCATTATTTAATGACAGCCTTTTTTGCTTTGTTTATTTTTATGGGTATTTTTAATTGTTTTAATGCTAGAACTCATCGTTTAAATTTATTTGCTAATTTGTTAAAAAATAAAGTTTTTATGATTGTGATTGGATTTATTGTGGTAGTACAACTTGTTCTTATTTATTATGGGGGTAATCTTTTTAGAACTTATGGTTTAACTTGGAATGAATTGGTGATTACTATTTTATTAGCATTTACCGTTATTCCAGTTGATTGGATTCGAAAATTATATTTAAGAAGGAAAGGGTTAATCATTGGAGTATAATTTCGTACTTTCTATTCTATCATCATAAAATCTTAAAATCATTATCCAAATATGAAATAGTACTAGTATTTTTTTGAAAAGTGTGTTATAATAAAGCCACTATAAAAAAGGGTGGTAGTAGTATGAAAAATAAAACTATTGGTATGATATTAATTAGTTGTTCTTGTATCTTATTTTTAATTGCAATCTTACTCATGTTAAATCTAAATCGTTATTCATTTACTCAGAACGTAGAAAGTCCTTCCAATCAATCAGAAACGAATCAAAATATAAATGATGAGGAACAATCTTCTGAATCAAAACCTTCTAGTAATCCTAAAGAAGAAGAAAATATTCCTTCTAATCCAACTCCTTCAGATCCGATTGTTTCTGATAATCCTAGTACAGTAGAAGAAGAAAAACCTGATACTAATGTATCTAATGTGCAACCAGAAATGATTCCGAAACAAGAAACTGATGTTATTGCTTATTTTGAACAACAAGACAATATGATCGTAGGAAATATTAATCAAGATGATAGAACTTTCCGTGAAAAAGCGAAAGATGCTTTTGTTACAGCTGTTGATTTTATTTTCTATGATAAAGAGATTAAAGGTTATACTTTTCAAGAATTAACAACTTCGGCTAAATTAAAAGTAATCAAGTTAGCATTATCTATTGATCATAAAATTGATGAATATTTTCCAGATTATAAAGAAGTTATTAAAGATAAATACACCAATATCAAAGGAAAATTGGCAGTTAAATATTTAGAATTTACATCTAGTTTATGTGAAAAAGTAGGTGCTGATACTTGTAATCAAGCCAAAGAAGATTTTAATAATATGAAAAATAGTTTCCATATTACTTGGGAACTGATTAAAGAATTAGCATCTAGTGGTAGTAGCAAAGTAAAAGAATTCTATGAATCTTGGCGAGACTCTGAATAAAGAGTCTCTTTTTCTTGCTTAAATAGAAAAAGTATAGTAGAATGAAAAATAGTTCTGGAGGGATACTATGATTCAAACAAAAAATGTAACACTTCGTTTTGGTAAAAGAACTTTATTTGAAGATGTAAATATTAAATTTACTCCTGGAAACTGTTATGGTTTAATTGGTGCTAACGGTGCTGGTAAAAGTACTTTTTTAAAATTATTAAGTGGAGAAATTGAAACAACCAGTGGAGAAGTCATTATTTCTAAAGATGAAAGAATTTCAACTTTGAAACAAGATCATTATGCTTATGAAGATTATACCGTTATGGATACCGTTATTATGGGAAATACGAAACTGTATCGTATTATGAAAGAGAAAGAAGAATTATATTCTCATACTGATTTTACGGATGCTGATGGTATGCGTCTTGCTGAACTAGAAGGAGAATTCATGGAATTAAATGGTTGGGAAGCTGAAAGTGAAGCAGGAGAATTATTATCCAATTTAGGAATTGATGTTTTACAGCATTACTGTCTAATGAGTGAAATTCCTGCTAAGCAAAAAGTAAAAGTATTACTGGCACAAGCTTTATTTGGAAATCCTGATATCCTACTTTTAGATGAGCCTACTAATAATTTAGATCTAGAAGCCATTAATTGGTTAGAAGAATTTTTAATTAACTATCCGAATACGGTAATTGTGGTTAGCCATGATCGTCATTTTTTAAATAAAGTTTGTACTCATATTGCTGATATTGATTACAATAAAATTAAACTTTATATTGGCAATTATGATTTTTGGTATGAATCTAGTCAACTTGCTTTAAAACAAATGAAAGAGGCTAATAAGAAGAAGGAAGATAAAATCAAGGAACTACAAGATTTTATTGCTCGATTTTCAGCGAATGCTTCTAAAAGTAAGCAAGCAACTTCTCGTAAAAAAATGTTAGAAAAAATTGAATTAGAAGAAATTATTCCTTCTTCTAGAAAGTATCCTTATATTGACTTTAAGCCAGAAAAACCTTCTGGTAAAGAGATTTTAACTGTTAAAAATCTATGTAAAACAGTTGATGGTAAAAAAATTTTAAATAAAGTATCTTTTTCAGTATTAAAGGGTGATAAAATTGCTTTTGTTGGTCATGATGAACTTGCTAAAACGATGCTTTTTAAAATTTTAATGGGGGAAGAAAAATTTGATTCCGGAGAAGTAATTTGGGGTAAAACAGTAACAAAATCTTATTTTCCACAAGATAATTCGAACTATTTTACAAAAGATATTAATATTATTGAGTGGATTGGTCAGTATTACCACATTGATGATGAAACAGTACTTCGTGGTTTTTTAGGAAGAATGTTGTTTTCTGGAGAAGATGTTTTTAAAAAGGTTCCGGTTTTATCTGGTGGAGAAAAAGCTAGATGTATGTTATCGAAATGTATGTTAGAAGCAAGTAACATGTTAATATTGGATGAACCAACGGCACACTTAGATTTAGAAAGTATTACCGCTTTAAATAACGGATTAATCAAATATGATTCCGAACTTTTATTTGCTTCTCATGATCATCAATTTGTGAGTACAATTGCGAATCGGATTATAGAAATCTTACCAATTGGTGTGATTGATAGAAGACTTCCTTATGATGAATATTTAGAAGATAAAGAGGTAATCAAGTTAAGAGAAAATGCGAAAGTGAATCAATAATTCACTTTTTTGTATGGATTTTTCTTTCTTGATAAAAATAATAAAGAAGAAAGGAGAAACCTATGAAAGAGGAAAAAGATGTTAGAAAAGAAATTAAAAATCAATCGCGAATGCTTTTAATTCTGGCATTATTTTTATTAGTTGCAGTAACAGCAGGAGTTAGTTATGCCTTTTTTAATTATGTGAGATTGGGTACTACTGAAAATGCGATTACGACGGGAACTATTACTTTTTTATATGATGAAGTCAATCAAGCAGGAAATGGAATTAGTATTCATGATGCTTTCCCTATGACAGATCAAAATGGGATACAACAGACTGGATCTGATCATGTTTTTCAATTTAAGATTATAGCGACTACTACTGGAAATACTTCTCTTCCTTATGAAATTACGGCACGTAAAAAAAATGATTCTACTGCACCTGATACTGCGATTAAATTATATTTAGCAGAAGTGAATGAAGGAATAGAAACGGCATCTTCTTATACATTAAATGGTGATGTTGTTCGTAAATACAGTGAATTAATTTCTACTACTATTGATGTTGGCAGTGACATTACTGAAAAAACGATTTATCAAGCAACTATTCCACCAAATTCTAATCGATATGAGAAAAATTTTACCTTAAAAATGTGGGTGGCTGATGATGTAGATTTTAGTCCTAATCAAGAATTAGAGCAAGATACTTATCCAATGAACAATCAAACATTTACAGTGACTGTTAATGTATATGCCAATGCTACTGTGGTAGTAGCAGGACAATAGTTTAAATTTTCAATATTTTCGTAAATTTTTAGACTAAAGTCCGTTTTTTTACGGATTTTTTTCTTTACTAGATTTAATGCCGTTTTTAGAAG
>CANQBE010000035.1 GCA_947589515.1 uncultured Bacilli bacterium | reverse complement strand
ATGAAAAAATTGTATTAAAAGAAAATGAAGATGATGGTATTAAATATAAACATGTTTTATATAAAAAATTAAAATAAAAATAGAAGTTTTGACTTCTATTTTCTTTTTATTTATTAGTTATTACAGCCACAGCCACAACCATTGTTACCATTACCAAATCCATTACCATTATTTACAAATCCTACACCAAATATTATAACTAATAAAATGAATAATACTAATACAAATGCAGCACCATAACCATATCCACCATTATTATAACCTGGATAAGTATTATAGTACATACTATTTCCACCAGCATATCCACCATTATATCCATAATAATACATAATATATTACCTCCTTATAATTTTATCTATATTATTTTATGGAATAAGGTGTTTTATTGACACAACAAAAACATAAATAATTTACATTTTAATTTATTTTTTATATAATTTATATAGTATGAAAAATAGCAAAAAGAGAAAAATTAGTTTAATAAAAAATTTAAATAAGCCAATTTTATTATTGACTTTGATTTTTGCTATTGGTGGGGCTTTTTTAATATTAGATGCATCTAGTATATCAGCAGTATTAACTTATGGAGAAGATACATATTATTTTTTTGAAAGACAACTTTTGTTTATAGCAATAGCATTAGTTTTTTCTACTATAATAATTAAATTTCCAACTAAATATTATAAAGGTCTATCACTAGTATTATCTCTTGTATTTATGGGAGCTTTATTAATAGTATACTTAAAAAATTCACTTTTTAGTAGTGATGTAAATGAAGTTACATTATCTTTATTTGGTGGAAGATTTCAACCTGCAGAGTTTTTAAAAGTATTTTTAATTATGTATATGGGGGCATTCTATGGTAGTTGGGCTAATAGTAAAGTACATATAAAGTACTCTTTCTTTGTACCAATTATTTTATGTGTTGTCTCTGCTGGTCTTATATTTTTAGGAGGAGACTTTGGTAGTGCTGCTATAATGGCTGCTTTATATGCTCTTGTATTTATGTGTGTACCTACTAAAGATAAATTATTTAATAAACTTAAAATAATAGCATGTACTCTTTTAGTTTTAGCTGTCGTAGTATTAAAATTTGCATATTTAATAATACCAGAAAGTATACTAACAAGTGATTATAGATTAAATAGATTTATTTATAAAAATCCATGTGATAGATATGAGGAAATCTCTGGTTATCAAGTTTGTAATGGATATATAGCTATGGATAATGGTGGAATATTTGGAAGTGGAATAGGAGAGTCAGTGCAAAAATATTTATATTTACCAGCAAGTCATACTGACTTTATCTTTCCAATAGTAGTAGAAGAACTTGGTGTCATTACTGGAGTTCTTATAATAATAGGATATATGGTACTTATATTTTTAGTATTTAAAGTAGCAGTAAATTCATATTCACTTCAAAATTCAATTATCTGTTATGGAATAGGAATATACTTTATGTTACATATATTTGTTAATTTAGGTGGAGTACTTGGAATTATCCCATTAACTGGTGTTCCACTTCCATTCTTAAGTTATGGTGGTAGTTTCTGTATAACAGTTATTTGTTCATTTGCAGTAGTTCAAAGAATAAATATAGAAAATAATATTGAAAGAATAAATAGAGAATTACAAAAAAATTAATGGTATTTTTATTGAAAAGAAATAAAAAAAATGATAATATTTTAATATAGTAGGTGATAAATATGAAAAGAAGTTCAGTAATATATATTTATATAATTCTTTTTATAAGTTTAACTTTACCAACTAATATAAAAGCAGAATTAGTAAATTATAATGAAGGAATAAATCAGGCAAACAGCTATATATTAAATAATGATTATATAAATAGAAATAGATATATACAATTTAATATTCCATATGAATATAACGAGAGTGGATTAGTAAAAAATCCAAGTTTTAGTAGTGGAGGAATGGTAAGTAAAAGAGAATATGAAATAAGTATAAGAGAAGGGAAATCATATTTATCACCAGGGATAGAATATTGGACACTATCAGGAAAAGAAGGAGATGTATCAAAAAGATATTATATAGATACAAATATAAAAGAAAAGAATTCAACAGAAACATCAGGAGTAAGAGTAACAGAATACGTAAAGAATGGAGTAAAAATAAAAGGAGAAGGAACATATAATAATCCATATAGTTTTTTTGATACATATTTAGTAAAAATAGGAAGCAATAGTATAAAATATGGAAAGGTATATGATATAGGGGAAAACATAGAAGAAGTAAGTGGAGAAGGAATAGAGAAATCAGCAGTATTAGAAGGAAATGATTATGTAGTAGATTTCAATATGAAAGCAGCATTTGGATATAAATATGAAAGTAATAACGGATGTGGAAATGTAATAAAAATAGGTACAGGAGAACAATATAGAATAAATCATATAGAAAAAGATATAAGTTGTATAATAAATTTTAATGCAAGAACAATAAAATTTAAATTAGTAAGTGGAATAGAAAATTTAACAACAGAACCAAGTTCAAAAGAGATATATTTAAGATATGCAGATAAATGGTATAAAGATGCAAATAAAACAACAAGTATAACGAGTATAAGCCCACCAAGTAAGTTAGGATATGAATTTTTAGGATATTATTATAAAAATGATAAATTAGCAATAAAAGCAAATGGAGAGATAGCATTAACATCAAGTAATTTAACAGAGGATAAAGAAGAGCAAGAATTAGTAGGGAAATGGAAAGCATTAACATATACAGTAACATATGATGGAACAGAAAAAAGTAGTGGAAGTATGGAAGCATCAACCCATTATTTTGGAGTAAAATCAAAATTAAGAGAAGTAGGATATAAGAAGACAGGATATAAATTTTTAGGATGGAGTAAGACAAAAGGCGGAGGAGTAGATTATACAGATCAAGCAGAAGTATTAGATTTACCAACCTCAGGAAATACGATAACATTATATGCAGTATGGGGAAAATGTAGTACAGGAACATATAATGATGGGACAGCATCAACATGTACAGCATGTCCAAATGGATATACAAGCTCAGAAGGAGCAACAGCCCAAAATCAATGTTATATAAAGGTACCAGCTGGACAAAAGTTAACAGGAGCAAATGGAACAACATTTACAGATTGTGCAGCAGGGACATATAAAGTAGAGCATAATGTAAACTATGGAAGTGGAGATTCATGTTCAAATTGTGCAGCAAATAATTATTCAGGAACAAAAGCATCTAAATGTACAGGATGTCCAAGTGGATATATAGTAGAAAGTGGAAAAGGGACAGCAGAAACAAGTTGTTATATAAAGGTACCAGAAGGTCAGAAATTAGCCACAGCTAAGGGAACAACATTTACAGATTGTGCAGCTGGAACATATAAAGCAGCCCATAATGTAAATTATGGAAGTACATCATCATGTACAAATTGTGCAGCGAATAGTTATTCAGGAACAAAAGCAGGAGCATGCACAGCGTGTCCTGAAGGATATATAGTAGACAGTGGAAAAGGAACAGCTCAAAATAAATGTTATATAAAAGTGCCAGCAGGTAAAAGGTTGGCAACAGCAAACGGAACAACATTTACAGATTGTACAGCCGGAACATATAAAGAAGCCCATAATGTAAATTATGGAAGTACATCATCATGTTCAAATTGTGCAAGAGGTTATGGCTCAACAGCAGGAGCTAGTGTATGTACAATAAAATCATTTACCTTAACAGTAAATCCAAGCGGAGGGACATATAATGGAAAAACAGGAAATAGTACATTTACACAAAATTACGATACAAATAAAAATGTAGTAGTACCAACACCAAAAACAGGATATAAAGTAACATATAATGCAAATGGAGGAACAGTAACACCAGCAAATGCGACATCAACATATACATTCACTGGATGGAAATTATCAGGAGGGGGACAATATGTAGCAGGATCAAATTCAACAGTTGATGGATTTGCAAGAGCAGTTAAAACAGATACTAATGGAACATATGAAAATTTCTCATATTCATCATCAAATATAACAACAGATAGATGGTATAATATAAGATGGCCATCATATAAATATACATCAGGAGATACATATGAAGTAAGATTGAAATTAAGAGTAAATTCATATGCTGGACAAAATTTTGTAATTAGACATGCAGCAATAAGTAATGATTATGGAACACCAAATAGAGTTCAACAACTAATAACAGCAGCTAATACAAATTGGACACAATATAAAATGACAAGAACACTTACGGGAACAACAATAACTCAAAATAATGCTAATGTTAATATTGCACCAGCAGTAGAAATATATACAGGTAACTTAAAGGACATGACATCATCAGTAAATTTCGATGTATTAGATTTATTAGTTATTGATAAAACACAAGACAAATTATTACAAAGTAATGCAAATAATTATTTATATAGAGATTCAGATGGAACATTAACAGCAGAGTATAAACATAATCCAATAAAATTACCAACACCAACAAAGAGTCATACAATGACATATAATTTAAATGGAACAGGAGCAAATGCATCAAAAGAGAGTGAGACAATAACATATACATTTAATGGATGGTATGATAGTGCAACAGGAGGAACAAGAATAGCTGGAGGAGGAGATAATTATACACCACCATCAGAAAAGACATTATATGCACAATGGGCAAGTAAAAGTATAACATTACCAACATTGACAAAGACGGGATATACATGTACATGGAATACAGCAGCCAATGGAAGTGGAACAGATTATGCTTCAGGAGGAAGTTATACAGCAAATGCAAATACAACATTATATGCAAAATGTACAATAAACCAATATTATATCGACTTAAATATATATGTTGATGATGTATCATATGCTAGTGGAGGATATAATAATAGAATATATGCTGGATTAAGAATAAATGAACAAGATGTTGGATATAAACAAGATCATTATGTACAATATGATTACGGATCAACATGGGAAGTATATGGACTAAAAATAGATAATAAAGAAATAAAATATAGTTCAACAGGAAAAGTAGGAGTTGGAAATGCATCAATAAATTTAAAATTTTATACTTTAGAATTAGCTGTAAATAATGGAACATATGGTTCATTATCAGCAACAAATGTACCAGCATTAACTGGAACAACATTTACTACGAAGAATAATGTTCTTACATTAAGTGATGGAAGAACAGTAACAGCGACACCAAAAGCAGTTACAGGATATAATACAAGTTTCAGTAGTTGGAGTGTAACAACAGGAACACTTAATAAAAAGACAAGTGTAACAGCAAATTTTGCAGCATCAGCCAAGAAGGTAACAGTAACCTTCCATAAGAATGATGGAGGAACAACAACAGCAACAAATGAATTTACGTATGGAGTAACTAACCAAAAGTTTAATGGAACCCCAACAACATGGAAAAGAGCAGGATATAATTTCTTAGGATGGGCATATTCAACAGGAGCTACAACAGCAAATCATGCAATAGATTGTGGAGTAGAAGATAGTTGGATAAATACAAATTCACCAAAAGTAGATTTATATGCAGTATGGAGTAAATGTGGAGCAGGAACATATAATGATGGAACGAAGACAACATGTACAGCCTGTCCACAAGGATATACAAGTGCAGTAGGAGCAACAGCTCAGAATCAATGTTATATAGCAGTACCAGCCGGACAAAGATTATCAGCAGCCAATGCAAATACATTTACAGATTGTGCAGCCGGAACATATAAAGCAGCGCACAATGTAAATTATGGAAGCGGAGATTCATGTACAAATTGTGCAGCAAATCAATGGTCAAGTAAAAAATCCTCTGCATGTACAGCCTGTCCAAGTGGATATATAGTAGACAGTGGAAAAGGAACAGCAGAAACTAGTTGTTATATAAAGGTACCAGCAGGTCAGAAACTAGCTACAGCTAAGGGAACAACATTTACAGATTGTGCAGCAGGAACATATAAAACAGCTCATAATGTAAATTATGGAAGTACATCATCATGTGCAAATTGTGCAGCAAATAATTATTCAGGAGCAAAAGCTTCTGCATGCACAGCTTGTATTTCAGGATATACTTGTGCATCTGGTGCTGGAACATCGGCATCAAGTTGTACAATGACAGTACCAGCAGGAAAGAGAGTAACAACAGCAGGAGGAGCAGCAGAAAATTGTGCAGCAGGAACATATGCAGCATCAGCCAGAACAATAAATCAAACACAAACTATAGGATGTACTGGATGTACTGCTCCATGGACAAGTAATGCAGGATCAACATCATGTCCAATATTTGCAATAAATTCATCAACAATAGCATGTAATACAACTGATATAACAGAAAAAGCAATAATATATTCAGGAAATTGTGAATTTATAGATGATGGAAGTGGAGATTGGAGAATAAAATTTTTAACAAGTGGAACATTAAAAACAGCTGCAAATATTGCAATAGACGCCTTCTTAGTTGGAGGAGGCGGAGGCGGAGCTACTGGAGGACCTGATACTGATGGAGGAGGCGGAGGCGGTGGATATACAACAACAATAAGAAATATAACCGCAATTGCTAATACAAATTATGAAATAGTTATTGGCGGTGGTGGTGCTGGATCACAAACTGAATATAGAACGGGAGGAACAGGAGGAACAACTACGGCATTTGGCTATTCTGCATCTGGTGGAACAGGTGGAATTTCTGGCAATCCAGGAACTGGTGGAAAAGGCGGATCAGGAGGATGTGGTGGAGTAAACTATTATTTAGAAGGTGGCATAGATGGTGGTACTTGCTCTTATAGAAGTGGAACTTCTCAAGGACGAACAACACGTGAATTTGAAGAAGCAACAGGTGATTTATACAGTTATGGTGGAGGAAGTTGGAAAGGACCTTATCATTATGAACCAGGCTCTGGTGGAAGAGAAGGAACTGCTATGTATAGTGTTTATTCACAAAATGGAGTAGCAGGAATCGTTGTAATCCGTAATAAAAGATAAAATAATTTTTCAAAAAGTAGTAATAAAAGAATATAACAAAAATGTTATGTTCTTTTCTTTATTAGTTTTTTTTAAATTAACATTTTAAATAATATTTCACTTTTTTATATTCTTTTGCTATAATATTTACGTAAGAAAGACTCTTATAATAAAAACTAGATAAGTCAAGCAATACAAAATTTGATAAAATTAATCTAGGAGGATAAAGTTATGAGAGTAAATGAAAAAATCGAAAGAATCACACCAGAAACTTTGATATGTGGAATAGACCTAGGAAAAACAAAGTGTTGTGCAAGATTCTGTGATTATAGAGGATTGGAGGTGTATCACAGAGTTTGGTTTGATAGAACAGAAAATCTAGATGCAATAGGTTGTCAGATAACGGCTGCAATGTATAAAGAAAATAAAACAGATGTTATAATAGCATTTGAACCACCAGGACATTATTGGTTAAACATTGATAAATATTTTAAAGATTGTGGACAAGAGACAGTATTAATACCAACATATACAGTAAAACAAGAAAAAGGAGTACATGATCAAGACCCAACTAAAAGTGATCCAAAAGATGCAATATTAATAGCAAGACTCACAAGTGAAGGAAAATATGTAAAACCAATAGAAAGAAATGAATTATATCAAAATATATATTCGGGATATCAAATATATAATGAGATACAAAAAGAAATAAATCGAGTAAGAAATAAAATACATGTGTGGAATGATAAATATTTTCCTGAAGTAGAAAAGATTTATAGTATAACATCTGTAGGAATCAAACCAATATATGAAAATCAGTTATTACCTAATGAAATAAAAAATATGACATTAGAAGAATTAACGGAAATAATGACTAAAGAAAATAGTCGAGCAAATAAAAAAAGCATTATGAAATTAAAAGAATTGTGTGAAAAAAGCAATGGAATAAATTCGGATGCTTTTACTAAAAAAGAAATAAAAAGACTATATGAAAGATTTCAACAATTGCTTAAAGAAAAAGAAGAATATGAAAAAGAATTAATAGAATTATCAAGTCGAATTGACTATGTAGAAAAAGCAGTTGAAATAAGTGGTATAGGATATATAAGTATGATAGGAATTATTGCAGAAACAGGAGATTTAAATAATTACGAACATGCCAAACAAGTTTTAAAAATGAGTGGATTAAGTCTTAAAGAAAGCTCAAGTGGTCAAAAAAAAGGAAAGAAACATATTTCCAAACGAGGACGTGCTAAATTAAGACGAAACTTAAAACAAATCGGCATCACCCTAGTAGGGAAAAATAATTTCTTTCTGCAATTGCATAACTATTATACCACACAAAGAGAACATTCGTTAACAAAATTAATTTCAATAAATGCAATAATAAGAAAATTTATGTATATACTTATGGCAATAGTAAAAAGTGGAAAGTCGTATGACGAAGACAAAGCAATAAGAGAAAGTTGCATAAGTTTTAGTTAATAATATCATTAAAGCTAGTTTAGTGAGTTAAGATTATAAAAAATTTTGTAATTTTAATTCACTAAACTAGAAATAGATTAGTGATATTATATGAGAGTGGAATTTGGTAACTTCCTTCATAGGACTTGATCTAGAGAGAAAGAATAACCAAGGCCAGTTTCATATAATGCCGCATTAAAGAGTTTAGGTAGATAACAAATGATTTATCAATACAGAATGAAATGAGAGAATAAGCATATATGAAAAAATATGGCTAGTAATCCACTTAATTATAATTTATAATTAAGTTAACAAATAAAAAAGTCATATGTTAACAATTTTCATTATGCTTAAATATAAGAAAAAAATAAAAAAGCTAGAGAAAACTAGGTTAAAAATCAAAAAAAATAAAAAATTTATGAAGTTTTGTATAGTAAATACTTGACTTTATTATGAGAGAAGGAATTTTTAAAATGAAAATATTAAGTGTTAATGCAGGTAGTTCTTCTTTAAAATTTACTATGATAGAATTACCAGAAGAAAAAGTAATTATTAGTGGTACTTTTGAAAAAATAGGTCTTGACGATAGTTTTTATACTATTAAATACAATGGAAACAAAGATAAAAAAGAAGCTAAATTAAAAAATCATACTGATGCTGTTAAAATTTTATTAGAAGAATTAATTAATTATAAAGTTATTAAATCTTATGATGAAATAGATGGAGT
>CANQBE010000034.1 GCA_947589515.1 uncultured Bacilli bacterium | reverse complement strand
GCGTTCTTACTTTTTCATTATACAACACTTTTTTAAAAAAAGAAAGAGTATTGAACACTTTGTCAACACTCTGAAGAGTCTGAATAGGCTCCTTATTTTCTACGAATTTGATAGATTTTCACACGATCCTTTTTACAATTACTTTCATAATGAAAAACTTTATCTATTTTTTGAGAAATTTCTTCTAAAATAGGTATATCTGCTACATCAGAATTGATGGTAAAGATATTTTGATTACCATTTGTACTATTCCGAGTTTCTAGAATAGATTGCCTATTCTTATTATAGATACCAAAACGATTTACCATCGTAACATCGCTATGATTATCTGTTTCTTCATAAAAAGAAACTTGAATATGTTCTTGATTAGAATCTAAAAGTTCCATTCCTATCGTTTCATGATTTGCATTTTGAATCTGAATAAGAGAAAATGTAGAATAAATACTACGAATAATAGAAACATCATGGACCAAGGACAATGGAAAAGCAAAATGATCACATAACATCACTAATTTTTGAGAACGTTTATTAATTTCTATTTCCATAAAAGGAATCTGATTTTTAACAGATTCCTCTATCTGTTGAATCAATTCTCTACCATTTACATCATACATAAAAACCACCCATGCATACATTATATCATAAAAATTACTTTTCTTCCACTAAATGTTCACTAATTAATTCTTCTAAAGTAACTAAATCATAACCTTTTTGTTTAATATAAGAAATAATGCTGGGTAATTCTTTCAAAGTAGACTCATTTAAATGAAAACTAATAATGCTACCATTTTCTAATTCTTTCTTTACCGTAGTAAAAGGATAATTCGTTACACTGACAGTTGGCTTAATAGTATACATATGATAATTACTACACAAATCTAAGATATTACTATTTTTATAATCTGTGTAACAGAACTTGGTATCTTCATTTGTTAAAGAAGAAATCATATTATTAGTCCAACCAAATTTTTCTAAAGTATATTCGCCATCATAACCTAAATTTTCTATTTCATAACCATTGCTGACTAATTCTAGCACTTGATTCATATGATTTTCAACTACATTACCATCCATAAAGAAGGTACCTAATACATTTTTATCTAATAAAATACGATTTACTGCATTAATATAAGAGGAATCATCTACTTTAAATACTAAAGCAATCTGATTTTTACTATGATTTCCCCCTACTACATATTTATCAAATTCATTTTTATAAGAAATATCTGGTTCTACTTCATCAAAAACTAACATAGCTTCATTGTATTGATTAATTGTTTTCATATTTTGATAACTTTTATCTATATTAACTTTTTTTCCATTCATACCAACAGTAATTTCATCACCATTAATAATAGCACTCATAGAATCAACAGAATAATTTTCTGAATTTGCTAATATACTTTTCATAATAGGATCATTTCTTTTTACAATATCAACAGCCTTATCTGTATAATAAAAACTAAAACAAGCAAGTACTAAAATTCCTAAATAAGAAGTATATTTTTTTATCATAACATCACCTAATTAACTATATGAATTAGAATCTTTTTTTTGACAAAAAGAAAAGAAAAAGAAAATTTCTTTTTCTACATATGTGGAGTAATATTTGTATGATCCTTAGAACTAAATTTTAGTAAGATTTTAGAGTCACTTTCTACTAAATGAATATTAGCATGATAATCATCTATCATAGATAAAATGTAAGCAATGCAAATGAGTTCGCCAATTTCCATATGTGATTTTGCTTTATTATAACTATCTAACATTTTTTGAATAGCAGAATTGTCGTTTTCCTCAATGATATAATCAGGAAGATTGGAATTGATATATGGTTTTTCTTCCTTTTTTAATTCGAATTGCATTGTAGCATCTTGAAATACTTGAATCGGTGTATAATCTTCTTCCATTAAATGAAACAAAGTTTCTAAATTTTCAAGATCTTGTGGTTGTAAAAAAGGAGCTAATTTTTTTAAATATTCCCATATTTTTTCATGATTAATTTTTTCATAATTGACCATTTTATAACCTTCTTTCTGTGGAAAACTGAGTTTCTTGTTGTTCTTTTCTATAATTCATAATTTCGATATCACGCTTTCTAAATTCTTGCATTAAAGGAATATCTTCTTTCACTGCCTGAATAAAAGATTCTACTAACTCAGGATCAAGTTGTTGGTGAAGTTCTTGAAAACGATTCGGTTGCAGTTTAGAAGCATTACGAAGTTCTTCAAAAGCCTCATCTAAAGTTTTCATTTTATTATAACTTCTTTGGGTTGTCATAGCATCAAAAGTATCACAAACACTCAAGATTCTAGCAAAGTAAGGAATTTCTTCTCCTTTTAAACCATCAGGATATCCTGTTCCATCCATTTTTTCATGATGACTACGAATCATCGATTTAATTTGTTCATACCCCTTACTAGGTAAAATAGCATCACCAATAATAGTGTGTCTTTTCATAATATTAAATTCTTGATCTGTTAAAGCACTACCTTTTCTAAGGATAGCATCTGGTATTCCTACTTTTCCAATATCATGTAGTTCACCACCAATTTGAAGAAGATGGATATCCTCATCAGAAAGATTTAATTTTTTTCCTAACAGAACAGCATATTCTGAAACATGATCAGAATGCATTGTGGTATATTCATCTTTTAATTTAATAAAATAATTTAACTTCATTAATACATCTAAAACTTCTTTTTGATTATCAGGTAAAATTTCTTGTTCTTGTTGCAATAAATTTTTACTAACATACTGTAATTTAGAAGTATTTGCTAATTGAGCCTGTTGGCTTAAAAATTCTGTACAATATTGGAAAACAGTTGTGACAGTAGGATCAGAATCTGTTAAAGACTTCTTTTCCATAGAATTCTGACTAATGGAAATTAATAATTCACCATTATGAAAAACAGACTGAATCGGTTGATCAGTAATACGAATAATTTGTGTTAAATTAGTACTACAAAATTGTCTCAATTCCTCATCGATTTCTTGATTGGTATCAATTAATAAAATATCTGGTTGATTCATAATATTAGAAGGATTACTCTTTAAATCATCTAATGTAATAAATTCAAAAATCTTTTCTGAATAACGATTAGAAAAATAAGTGTTTAACAAATCTTTATATTCAGATGGTAATTGATAGCAAGCAATTCTGTAACTTGTATTATAATTATTTTCACTCATGTAATATCACCATATTTTAAATTATAACATACCATAATGAAAATCTTAGATTTTTCCTAAGGAGAATCGTCAATAAAATGTAAAGATGAATTAAAATCCTCTAGAGCTTCCTCCACCACCAGAAGAACCTCCTCCACCAGAAAATCCACCAAAGGAAGATCCCCTACTAAAAGAAGACCCTCCACCAAATGATGAAAAACTACCTCCTACCGACATTCCTCTTCCTCTACCATTACGATTATAAAAGATAAGGTAAATAAAGAATGCTAACATTCCAAATTCTAAAAGAAAAAATATAAATATAAAGGCATCATCATCACTATTTTCTTCCTCTACTGGTTGTTCAATTTCACCACTAAAATCATAATAAGATGCAACTTCTTGAAAGAATGCCTTATAACCATTTAAAATTCCTTCATCAAAATTATCTTCTTTTAAGTAAGGAATCATATACGTATCTTGCATTCTTCCCGTTTTAGCATCAGGTAAGATTCCTTCTAAACCATACCCAACTTCCACGCGCATTTGCCTTTCCTCTAATGCTAACAGTAATAGTAGTCCATTATTTTCATCACTATCACCAATGCCAAATTTTCGAAAGAGTGTAGTTGCATATTCTTCTAAACTATTTCCTTCTAAAGATGGAATTGTTACAACTACAATTTGAGCTTTTGTCTCTTGATTCAAAGCACTACTATGACTCATGATATATTCTTCTGTTTCGGTACTTAGAATATCTGCATAATCATTAATATAAAACTCATCTGTAGGAGAAACTGTATCCATCGCACAAACAGAAATTGGTAAAAAAAGAGTTAACAAAAAAACAAAAAAGAAATAACTCTTTTTTATTTTAGAATTCAACATTTGGAACCTCATTTTTTCCTTCGCTTACTTCAAAATAAGTTTTCTTCTCAAATCCAAACATACTAGCCAATAAATTAGTTGGAAATTTTTTAATAGCAGTATTATAATCCGTTGCTACTTCATTATAATCACGGCGAGCAGTTGCAATTCGATTTTCTGTTCCTGCAAGTTCATCAGATAATTGAATAAAATTTTGATTTGCTTTTAAATCTGGATAATTTTCTACTACTAACATAAGAGCATTTAACGAATCAGTTAATTGATTATTGGCCTTACTTTCTTCTTCAACACTATTTGCATTTAATAAATTTTGTCTTGCTTCCGTAATAGAATTAATAATTGTTTCTTCATGTTCCATATATCCTTTGACAGTATTTACTAAATTAGGAATTAAATCTGCTCTTCTTTCTAATTGAACAGAGATATTAGCATATTCCTTATCTACCTTTTCATTTTTATCTACTAAAGAATTATAACTTCCTGCAAACATCGCAATTACTAAAATAATAACTGCTACAACACCAAGTATAATCATGGTTGATTTTTTCATATTCTCACCTTCCTATCATTAGTATACCAAAAATCAGAAAAAAAAGAAGAATTATTTTTTCTTCTTTTTGTTTTTCTGATAAATAATTGGAGTATCTGCTTTAATATCAAAGTTAGAGGGACTAGCTTCTAACAGTGCTAGATAAGAATTTACTTGATTGCTATCTTTAGAAGCAAGAATTTCATAAATAGAATCTTTAACACTAACAAGTACTTCTTTTTTCTTAGCAAGAATATCACTATAAATCAAATCTAAGTCGATTCCATCATAATTACTATTTAGTAAAGTTTGCATGTAAAATAATAAATTAGGATCATCAAAATCACATGTATTTAATATCTGATAAAAAGTATTTTGAAAGACTAAATCTTTATCACGAATACCGCTATTTTTTAAAAATGGGTAATATTTTTTCGCAAAGAATTGAGATTTTAAAAAAGCAGGATTTTGATATAAAGATATTTCTCCTCCTAAAATGAATTTTCTATTTTCTAGTAGAATATAATTAATTCTTTTTAAGATAGAAGAATCCTGTTCTATCAGATCTAATACTTGCTGATTACTATAGATAGTTAGTCTAACTCCAAATTTTTGAAGTGATTCTTGATGAGAAAATGATGCTAATATTTTAGAGTAAGTATCAAAAGATAATTTTTGATTATTTAGAAGTTGAAAACTTTCCTGTAGAGAAAATCTTGAATTATTTATACTTGAATTATTTATATTGGAGATAGATGTATAAAGAAGATCTAATTTGCCATCTTGATTAAGATAATCTAAAAAATTTGGATTGGTTAGCATTGGCTGCATCATGTCTAGTACTGATTGCATCATTTCATCAGTCATACTGAATTCCCAATGATTTGATAATGCATCCAAAACTAAATTATAAAAAGCAGTTACTTTTTCTTGTGAAACTTGTTGAAAAATAAGTTGTGTTAGTTTTAAAAATCCATTGTTATCAACATTTTTATCATTAGAAGAAGACTTAATATCATAAACTAATGCAGCCACATTTACCTGTTCTAAGGGACAATATTCTAATAAAACTGTTTCCAAGCAATGAAAATCATAATAAAAATCACTATCTACATAACTTGCTAGCTTATCAATTAAGTAGGAAAGATCACCAATACATTTTACTTTCTTTTTTTCTAGTAAATGTTCTGTCAAAGCATATATTTTATCAAAATATGAGGTATTATCGATAGATGAGATATTAGTGATAATTCCTCTAAAACCTCTCAATAATTTTTGATAAGATTTTTGAGAAGAACTATCATCCTGTTTTACTAAGTTTAAAATTTGATTATTTAAGGCTACTTGCTTGAAATTAGAGATTACTTCTTTAGAAATTGTTTCTATTGGAAGATCGCACTCGAAACCAATCTGACACACATCCAAAATACTATCTACCAAATTTAAATCATTTATTTTTTTATTTTCTAGCATATCTAAAAGATCTGAATAGCCTACAGGAGTTATATTTTGTTTTTTCTTAGCACATTCAAATAATTTTCGCATGTGGTTGTAAGTCTTATTGACATTCTTCTGTAAACCATGAAGAAGCCATTTCAAATATCGATTGAGATCCTCAAAAGACAAAGAAACATAACATAATAGATTTGGATCAACTTGAAAAGATCCTTTAATTTTTGAAATTTCACCAATAGTATCATTTAAATTATTCTGTTGTATAAAACCTGTAGACAGCAAATTTTGTAAGAATGCTACCTGGCTATCATTAAAGTTAATTAACATTTCTGTTTTTAATTTCGATGGTGATAAATTTCTTTGATGTAATTTTTGAATTAATTCAATTAATAGTTCTTTTTTCATTTTCTATTTTCCACCTGAATCACAATTATTTTTCTTCCCTTTTCTCTTTTTCACTATTTTCATTGTTTGGTTTCGGTAAAGCTTGTTTTCTAGAGAAATTTAATCTTCCCTTTTTATCCTGACCAATTGCTTTGACTAAGATTTCATCACCAAGTGATACTACATCTTCACATTTCTTTACATGATTATGAGATAATTCTGAAATATGGACAAGTCCTTCACATCCAGGCCATACTTGTACAAAGCATCCAAAGTCTTCAATTTTGACAACCCTTGCATTATAAATTTGTCCTTCTTCTACTTCCTTAATGACATCTAAAATCATATCACGTGTTCTTTCAATAATTTCTTTATCAGAATGATAAATTGTTACTCTACCATCATCTTCCAAATCAACTTTGACAGCATTGATATCGGTAACGGCATTTACATGGGAAGCATCGCAAATAATTTTAGTAATCATCTCTCCACCACGACCAATGACATCTTTTATTTTTTCCGGTTTAATCATAAAGGTCAAAGTCTTAGGAGCATATTTACTTACTTCTTTACGAGGTTCTGGAATCTGTTTTGTAATGACATCTAGAATTTCTAAACGAGCTTTCTTTGCTTGTGCAAGTGCTTCTTTTAAGATTTGTTCGGTAATACCTTTAATCTTAATATCCATTTGTAATGCTGTAATTCCATCTTTAGTACCAGCTACTTTAAAGTCCATATCTCCAAGATGGTCTTCCATTCCTTGAATATCCGTTAAAATCGTATATTCATCTTCATGTGTAATTAATCCCATCGCAATACCAGCAACTGGTGCTTTAATAGGAACTCCTGCAGCCATTAAACTCATGCATCCAGCACAAATAGTTGCTTGGCTACTAGAACCATTACTTTCTAATACTTCGGATACCACACGAACAGTATATGGAAATTCTTCTTCAGATGGCATTACTTGTAAAAGTGCCCTTTCCCCTAAAGCACCATGACCAATTTCACGTCTACCAGGTGCTCCATATCTTCCTGTTTCTCCTACTGAAAAAGCTGGGAAATTATAGTGTAGCATAAATCTTTTTTCTGTTTCCATATCGAGTCCATCTAAAATTTGATGTTCTCCTAAAGCTCCAAGTGTCGTAATTGCTAAAGCCTGAGTTTGTCCACGAGTAAATAAAGCAGATCCATGTGTTCTAGGAAGTAAATCAATATCGGTAGATAGTGGTCGAATCTCATCCATTTTTCTACCATCAGCTCTTGTTTTTTCTTTTACCACAATCTGTCTAAAGATTTCATATTCGATTTCTTCCAAGATTAATTTTACTTTCGTAATTAATTCTACTAGTTCTGTTTCTTTTAACTTATCTTCATTTTCTTTGGTGTATTTTTCAACAACACTTTCCTTAATTTCATCAATCTTAGCATATTTTTCTAATTTATCTTTAATTCTTAAAGCTTGATCTAAATCTTTTTCTGCAAGATCTCTTACTTCTTTACGAAGACTATCTGTTAACTCTAGTACTTCGTATTCCATTTTTTCTTCGCCTATTTCATCAATAATTTCTTCTTGGAAATGAACTAACTCTTTAATTGCTTCATGACCAAACATCAAAGCTTTTAACATCAAATCTTCAGATACTTGTTTTGCACCTGCTTCTACCATGTTAATTGCATATTTTGTACCAGCAACTGTTAAATCAAGTTCACTTCTTTCTAATTCTTCTGGAGTTGGATTAATAATAAATTCTTGATCAACATAACCAACTTTTACACCTGCAATTGGTCCATCAAAAGGAATTTTACTAATACAAGTACATAAGCTAGATCCAAACATTGCTGTTAACTCTGGTGAATAATCCGGATCAACGGATAATACTGTATTGACAATCTGTACTTCATTTTTAAAATCTTCTGGAAACATTGGTCTCATTGGTCTATCAATCATACGAGCCGCAAGTGTTCCCTTTTCAGTAGGACGACCTTCTCTTTTAATAAATCCACCTGGAATCTTTCCAACAGCATATAATTTTTCATTATATAAAACCATTAATGGGAAAAAGTCAGATAAAACATTTGCAGTCTTACTAACAACAACTGTTGATAAAATAACAGTATCACCATATCTTACTAACACAGCACCATCTGCTTGTTTGGCAACTTCTCCATGTTCTACTACTAATTTTTTTCCTCTAAAATCAAATTCAAATACTTTTTTCATAAATTACCTCCTTTTCCTATTTTATCCTATTGATAAAATTTATAAAAAAAGACAAAGACACTATGAAAATAGTGCCTATCAATTTTTATAATTATTTTCTTAAACCTAACTTGCTAACAATTTCACGATATCTTTGAACATCTCTCTTAGCTAAATAGTTAAGCATATTTCTTCTTTGTCCAACTTTCTTAAGAAGTCCACGACGAGAATGATGATCATGAGTATGTACTTTTAAATGTTCTGTTAATTCTTTAATTTCTTCTGTTAAAATAGCGATTTGTACTTCACAAGATCCTGTATCTTTTTCATCTCTAGCGTATTTCTTAATGATAGCTTGTTTTGTTTCTTTTGTTAAAGCCATTTTAATTCCTCCTTTTTTCTATTAGCCTTATCCAAGTATATGGTCGGAATTAGATCCATATCTGAGAAAAGGTACATGTATAATATACTAAATGTTTCCAAAAAACGCAAGTCTTTTTTGTTTGAATGAGACTAAAATAAACAATTCCTCAACTTTTTTTCTAAATGCAACCTAGAAATCAAAAAGGATTGCGTTTAACTCAAAAAATAGAGATAGTTGCAT
>CANQBE010000033.1 GCA_947589515.1 uncultured Bacilli bacterium | reverse complement strand
GAATTAAAAATAAGGAGTTATAACAATGAATAATAAAATAGTAGTTAAAAATCTAAATAATATAGATTCAAAATATAAAAATGAACATGGATATGAATTTAATAAATATGAAGTAACTCAAAGAAAGGATTTTAGTCAAGTTTATATTTGTTTCTATGAAATTATGCCAGGAAAGGCAGCTTATCCTAAACATTGGCATTCTTATAATACAGAATGCTTTTACATTATTAGTGGATCAGGTATTATTGAAACAATTGATTCTGAAATAGAAATTAAAACTGGCGATATAATCGTTTTCCCATGCGGAGAAAATGGAACACATAAATTGATTAATACTTCTAATGTAGAAAAATTATTATATATTGATTTTGATACAACCAATTCTCCAGATATAATTCATTATGTGAACTCTAACAAAATTGGAATTATTGAACATAATATTTCAAGCACTTTTTTTAGAGATACTGATAAAGTTGATTATTATGATGGTGAAAAGTAAGTTGTTGCGTCTTCCTTTAGAGCACCATTGACGTTTCTGTTCGAACTTTTGCGAACTTCTATATAAAGAACTTGCAAAAAGTTCTTTTTTTTCATTGTATTTCTCCTTTTTTCCTCAAGATTGGAGGCAGATACTCACATCAAATGTTCCTACAAATATGATACTATAATTGATATTCTAAAATAATCGAACAGTTATTAATTTTATTATTTTTCAATAAGGTATTTTGATATACTTGTCAAAATACCTAGGGGGTTAATTATTTTGCCAAAGCAAAAAATAAATCCTACTATAAAGTTAGTATAGATTGTAAAAAACAGAATAATAGTTTAAAAAATGGGAAAGTTTAAAAATTGAAAATATTGATATTACATATAAAAATATGCTATTATATACTTAATAAAAGAGGAGATAGTTTATGTTTGATTCGAATATTTATGAATGTGAGTTATTATCAATAACTTCTGATAGTATAACTATTGACATTAATAAAACAAAGAAAGAAAATATTAAAGATGCCTTAGTTGGAAGAGACATGTTTTATGTTACAACTTTAATGGTCCAACCGACATTAAACAAAAAATATTTTAGAGAGATTATTACTAAAAAATTAATTCCGGTCTGTCGAATAAGAACACGCTATAGTTATCTTTTTTTGGAAGATCATGAATATATGATTCCAAATATTCCTTGTTTTATTAAATATCAAGAGACTTTATGGTATGGTGAACGACGAAAGTGCGATTTACGAATAGCCGAACCTCAGCAAATAAAAGAATATATAAAAAAACACATGTCTTCTGATGAAACCTTTAATAAATTTTCAAATGAGCTTAATGAAATATTTAAAAAAGCTGAAGAATATTATGACTCTGCCTATACTGCTGCTGAAGAATACAATTTTAAAGAGAAAACAGCAGTAAAGGCATTAATTAAATCTGCGCGAAAAAATAGTTTAAAATAGTTTAATACCTATATTATTACTTTTTTAGTATTTGGTAAATATAGTTATATGATTCATACTTTGCAAGAGTTGTAAATAGCTACACTATTCGCATCAGATAGATACCAAACTCGGACTTTTCTAGTTCGAGTTTTAAAATACATGATTTTATGCTATAATAAGGATGTTTTAGATGTGAGGTTTTGATATGAAATATGTCGTGATTCCTAATCAGATAGAAGAATTAAATTTTTATAATGAAAAAGGTATTGATACCTTTATTATTGGTTTAGAGCATTATTCTATTAATTATCCAACAGCTAGTTTAGAAAGGATTCAAGAATTAAGTCAAAAGTATACTCTTTTTGTTAGTGTGAATAAAAATATTTTTAATTCTGAATTAGAAGATGTTAAGAAGCAATTAATAGAATTATCGAAATTACCAATTCAGGGAATCTTATTTTATGATTTAGGTATTTTAAATATTGTTCAAGAGAATAAGATCCCTATTGATTTAGTATGGCATCAAACTCATATGGTAACCAATTATAATAGTTGTAATTATTATTATGAAAAAGGGGTAAAAACGGCTTTTTTAGCTAATGAAATTACATTAGAAGAAATATTAGAAATCAAAGAAAAGAGTAAAATCAAATGTATGGTAGAAGTCTTTGGTTATCCGATTATGTCACATTCTAGAAGAAAATTACTTACCAATTATATGAAATCAATTGGCAAAGAAAAAGAGAATCGGACTTATTTACTAAAAGAACATGATAATACTTATCGATTAAAAGAAACAGAAGATGGTGCATCGATCTTATTGGGTAAATTAATGAATGGTACTAAACCACTTTTTGCACTCATCCAAAATCAAATTGATTACTTAGTATTAGATATGCAAGAAGTTGATCGAGAGATTGGAGAGCAGGTCATAGACACTTACTTGTATCTTTTCAAAAATATTGATAAAATAGATAGCCAAGAGCAAGAAAAACTGATTCACAAGATGAATTCAATCATTGGTGATTATACCAATTTCTTTTATCAAAAAACAATCTATAAAGTAAAGAAGGGGGAAAGTGAAAAAAATGAAAAATAATGGAATTCATATTATTAAATATGATGAAAAAAAAGATAAAAATTTTAATATTATGGACAAAGATTTAAATTTGGTAGATGGAATTAACCTTGCTGGCTATCTCTTAAAATAGAATTTTGTAAAGGAAGAGAATGAGAAGAAGATATCCTTAATTTCAATGAAAAAAATAAGAGGTTTATAAAATGAGAAAGAAAATAGAATTATTATCCCCCGCAGGAGATTTAGGAAGATTAAAAATAGCCTTATTGTATGGAGCTGATGCTGTTTATATCGGCGGACAAAACTATAGTTTAAGAGCGAATGCCACGAATTTTAGTATCGAAGAAATTAAAGAAGCCTGTGATTTTGCTCATCATTTAGGAAAAAAAGTTTACCAGACTGTCAATATTGTTTTCCACAATGAAGATATTGATGGAATCTACGATTATTTAAAACAAGCAGTAGATGCTGGAATTGATGCCTTTATTGTATCCGATCCTTTTATTATTTCTTATATCAAAAAGAACTTTCCAAAAGTAGAAGTTCATGTTAGTACGCAGAATTCTACTACGAATATCGAAACGGTTAAATTCTTTCAAAAAGAAGGAGTTGATCGTGTTGTCACTGCAAGAGAATTATCCAAAGAAGAAATCAAAGACATTATCGAAGCAACAGGATTAGATATCGAAGTTTTTATCCATGGTGCAATGTGTACTTTTTACAGTGGAAGATGTACCTTATCCAATTATTTAACCAATCGAGATTCGAATCGTGGAGGTTGTAGCCAAGTATGTCGTTTTGCCTTTGATATAGAGAATCAGGATAGAAAATTTACGATGGCTACCAAAGATTTAAATTTAGCTCACTATATAAAAGATATGATTCAAATAGGCGTTGCCAGTTTAAAAGTAGAAGGGCGCATGAGAAGTCATTATTACTTGGCTACTGTCATGTCTAGTTATCGTAAGATTATCGATGCTTGTTATGATGGTAGTTTAACGGAAGAACTATTAGAGCAGCAAGAAAAAATCCTATCTAGAGTTGCTAACCGGGAAACAAGTACTCATTATTTTACTCATTTAGCAGATGATACTGATCAATACTATACGGGTAGACAGGAATTATCCAATCAAGATTTTTTAGCCTATGTAATCGATTATGATACCAATCATCATATCGTAACGATATCCGAGAGAAACTATTTTGAACCAGGTACCGAAGTAGAAATCTTTATGCCTAGTGGAAAAACAATTTCCTTTATTGTGGATAAAATCTATGACGAAAATATGCAAGAAGTAGAAAAAGCCTGTCATCCTGAAGAAATCCTAAAACTCAAAGTTGATGAATTTGTGGAAAAAGATTCTATGATGCGATTAAAAATAAAATAAAAGTCCTATAAACAGAAACGATGTTTCCTTTATAAGGACTTTTTTTAGAGAAAAAGTTTATGATAACTTAAAATGAATTAACGACAGTTATTGTTTCCACAGTTAGAACCTGATCCTGAACCATAGCCCCAACCACCAAATAAGAAGAAAATAATAAACACTATAATAATAATTGCCCAAATCCATCCTGAGTTATTGTTATCATTATATCCATATCCAGGGTAGCCATAGACTGGATAACCATATCCATACATAAAATCAAATCTCCTTTCACTATTATTATATTTTTATGCCAATAAAACCAATATAATAAATACCTAAAAGAAGATGAATTCTTATGTTACCGATTCATTAAATCACCATTACTACAACGATTGCCCCAAGCGTCAATTAATTGTTTATTTCTACTTACACAAATAATTTCGCAGTGATTACTGCACTTATGACATTCAATTCCTTTGGTTTCAAAGTTATCATCCGCAATCGAAAATTGAAAATTCGTTTTGATAGGGGATTTCTTTGCAAGAAGGGCAACCCCTAAAGCTCCCATTAAATGTCCATTTTCATCTACGATTACTTCACAACCTACCTCTTCTTCAAAAGCTTTTTTAACCCCAATATTTTTACTAACACCACCTTGGAAAATAATAGGAGCTTTTATTTTTTTGCCTTTTCCAACATTATTTAAATAATTCGAAACGACACTTTTGCATAGTCCAGCAATAATATCTTCTTTTTGATATCCCATCTGTACTTTATGTACTAAATCACTTTCTGCAAAAACAGTACATCTAGCTGCAATCTTGGTCGGATTTTTACTCGTTAAGGCAATCTTACCAAAATCTTCTACATCTACTCCTAGACGACTAGCTTGACTGGATAGAAATGCTCCGGTTCCAGCTGCACATAATGTATTCATCGCATAATCCACTACAATCCCATCTTCTATTAAAATAATCTTAGAATCTTGTCCTCCAATTTCAAAAATAGTTTTCACATTAGGATATAATGATAAAGTACCAACAGCATGAGCCGTAATTTCATTTTTAATTACATTTGCATTTAACATGGTACCAATTAATTTTCGTGCTGATCCTGTGGTACCAACACCAATAATATGAATTTTCTTTTTATCGATTTGTTTTTCTAAATTATGCATTAAAGTTTTTACAGCTTTCATTGGATTACCTTGTGTCCAAATATAACTACTTGCTAAAATATGATTACTATCATCAATAATAACCCCTTTGGTAGAAATAGAACCAATATCTACTCCTAAATATGCATTCATAAAATCATCCTTTCCTAATTTGTAGCATATCATAGAAGGCTTCTAATCTTGTTTTAATTCCTGTTTCACTTGTTTGCGAATCAAAAGAAAAATAAATAATTGGCATTTTTCCATCTTGACATACTTTTCTAATAATAGGAATAGCTCCTATTTCTGGAGTACATCCAAAGGGTTTAATATGAATAATGCCATCGTAACCCTGATCAATTAAATACTTGGCTCGATAAATATTATCCATACCATCTGCACCAATTGTATACTTACAGTATTTTTCAATATATCGTAAATTTTTTCTTCTTTGTAAACTCTTTTGATATAGTAAGTAACTAACATTAGTGAATCTTTTAATTTCGATATTCATACTTGCCAATTCTTTCTCTAAAAAATAACTAGAAAAAGGTTCCATCGAAGTATATAATTCTCCAATAATACCAACTTTTAAACAGTCCTTTGGCTTATTGATTTCTAATTGTTTAAACCTCTTTTTATAATAAAAGTATCTTTTCGTTAAAGATAGATAACCTTTACATTTGGTATACGAATCTAACATTTCTTTTTTTAAATCTAAAAAGGAATTTTTTTTCGTTTCAAAACCAATATTTTTTCTAATAAAATCATCTATATTGTCCATATAACGAATCATCAAAATGGTAAGAAAAGAATAGTATATCATCTTAAAAGTAGAAATTTTAGGATCTATTTTTTTTAGAGTTTGATAAAAACTTCGTGGAGTAATTCGATTAGAATTGACTAAAGTATAAAATTCAAAGTGATAACCTAAATCCTTTAATATTTTTTCTTGTACTTCAGAATAATATCCATATCTACAACCACCACCTGCTTGAATTAAAACATTAGCTCCATTTTCCAATGTTTCAATAAAGTTTCCTAAATTGTATTTAAAGGGAACACAAACAAAATCCGGAGAATATTTACTACCTAATTCAATCGTTTTCTTGGTAATAGGAGGGGATTCTATTACTTTCAGTTTCGTTAATTTATTGAGTAAAAACTTAATAGGAATATAATAATCTCCTAAATGAGGAAAACTGATGATCCGTTCTGGTTTCATTTCTGTTTTCTCCTTTCTTCTAAAATATCAATAAAACTTTCCACTCTAGTCAGTAATCCAGTATTGGCATCTGCTTCATCCATGACTAAATTGGTAATAGGGATTTTCACACTTCTTAGAATCATTTCATTACTTAAAGAATCTGGTCCACAGGGAAAAGAAGTTACTAAAATAATCCCATCAACAACATCTTGATAATGGACAATAGAAGCAATAATTTCCTTATTATAAGTCCAGTAATTATGAGGAGCAATCTGTTTTACTTCAGTTTCTAAATACTTTTGATCATAATTATCGGAATAAATAATATCAATATTACTTTTTTCTAAGATTCTTTCGATTTGTTTCCCAATGTATTCATCATATAAATTATAGGGATGACCAGCTAGTAAAATTTTAATTTTATTACTAGATGCAATGAGTGATTTTTGCTTACTAATCCGTCTTTCATTTAATAATTTTTCTTTTTCTTTTGCCTCTTTATAGGCTGATATAATTTTACGATAAGAAAATCCTAAAGATAATCCCATCGTAGTAAATGCATATAATTCATCTTCTTTCTTGTCAACATCTAAATTATAATGAATTAAGTTTTTATCAAATACATTATGAATTAAATCATATAAGGCGGAAAAATTGGTACATAACTTTTCATGCTTTTTAATGCATTTTAATCTTGGTACTAGGATATAATCACATTTATCAATTAAATAATAGACATGTCCCATATAGATTTTCATAGCAAGACAAGATTCGTCCATGCTAAATTTGATACCATCTTCTAAAATTTGCTTATTGGTATTAGGACTAATAATAATTTCACATCCTAGATTCTCAAAGAAACTAATCCATAAATCTTTATACTTATAATAGAGTAATGCTTTTGGTATTCCAATCGTTATTTTATTCATTTTTATCATCTCATTTAAATGTATGAAATAACTTTCCAATCATTAATGAAAAGAATACGACAAAAGTCGATTTTTTTAACGATTTCGAAATGATTTATCTTTTTTTAAAAACATAGGAATGAAATTTACTACTTGACATATAATAATAGCAGGAATATAATTTTATTAACAACTTTGAAAAAGAGGAGTAATATTGATACCTTTTATCAAGCGAGTTAGGTATGGTGGAAGCTAACATAAAAAATCAATATGAAAAACGCTTTGGAGTTGCTTATGCGAATCAAAAGTAGTGTAAGCCGGTAGTAACCGTTATCGTATTACTAGATTTTGTTAGAAATCGAAAGGGATCATAAATGACTTAACATAAAAATGTTTATGATAAATTGGGTGGCACCGCGGAAGACTAGTTTCGTCCCATACGTATCTAAATACGTGTGGATGCGAACTAGTCTTTTTACATATTAGGAAAGAGGGATAATATGAGTGCGGTAAGAATGATTCAAGTCGATTACTTACAATTATTTAGTAAAGTAAAACTATGTAGTAGACAAGAAATGGAAGAAAAATGGAAAAAATGTCAAATGGGTCAACAGTTCTGTGAATATTTAAAAGAAAAAGAAATTTCTTATACTTGGTGTATTAGACATCCTGAAGTATTGGGATGTAGGGAATCAAGAGATTACTATCAGAGATATCAAGAATACTTAGGAGATGATTATAGTATTTGTAAACATTTGCTTGTTCATGAAAGAAAAGGGGAAAAAAGAGTCTTTTTAATTATCGTCGATGATTGTAAAAGTGTTGATTTGACAAAATTAAAAGAACAATTAGATTGTAGTAAATTAGAATTTGTAAATAGTGAGGAAATGCAAGATTTATTGCATACAGTACCAGGAAATGTTTCATTATTTAATATGGAATTTGATAGTCAATGCAAGGTAAATTTAATTATGGATCAGGAATTATTAGATAGGAAATTGCTTGCATTTCATCCATTATATAATGGTATGAGTATATTTTTAACACCAGAAAATGCTATCAAATATTTAGATATGATTCATAGAAACGCAACTTTTATGACAGTTCCGGCTAAGAAAAAAGAATGGGTATTAGAAAAAGTAATTTAGTATGTTATACTATATATATGGAGGAAACTTATGGAAAGAGAAATAAAAATAGGAAAAATATATCAACATTTTAAAGGACATATTTATAAAGTAATTGCAATAGCATATGATTCAGAAAACTATCAAGAAGATAATCCCGATGCATCCAAAATGGTAGTTTATCAAAATATCGAAGATGAAAAAAGTTGTTGGGTTCGTCCTTATCAAATGTTTAATTCCTTAGTGGATAAAAAAAAGTATCCTGATGTGAAACAGGAGTACCGTTTTGAAGAAATCGTAAAATAAAGAAAGAAAAGAGGAAATAAAAATGGATTTAAGAGAAATATATCAAAATATAGACAAATATTTAAATCACGAAATTACACTAAAGGGATGGATTAGAAGACAACGTAAACAAAAAGAATTTGGTTTCATTGACTTTTCAGATGGTACTTGTTTTAAACATATGCAAGTGGTTTATGATAAAAGTACTCAAAATTTTGAAAAAATAGATGCTTTTAAACATGGAAGCGCTATTTGTGTAGTGGGAACTTTAGTAAAGTCAGAAGGTGCAGGACAAGATTATGAAATCAAAGCTACATCTATTACTTTAGAGGGAGATTGTAGTGATGATTATCCACTTCAGCCTAAACAACATTCACGTGAATTTTTAAGGGAAATTGGTTATTTAAGACCACGTGCAAATTTATTTCAAGCTGTCTTTAGAGTAAGAAGTGTTGCTGCTATGGCTATTCATACTTATTTTCAAGAAAGAGGTTATGTATATCTTCATGCACCATTAATTACAGCCAGTGATTGTGAGGGTGCAGGTGAAATGTTTCAAGTAACAACCTTAGATTTAGATCGTGTTGCTAGTAGTGGAAAAGTGGATTACAGTAAAGATTTCTTTGGAAAACATGCAGCTTTAACAGTATCTGGGCAACTTCAAGGAGAAACTTTTGCAATGGCATTTAAAAATATTTATACTTTTGGACCTACCTTTCGTGCAGAAAATTCCAATACAAAAACACACGCTAGTGAATTTTGGATGATTGAACCAGAAATGGCTTTCTGTGATTTAAGTGGATTAATGGATATTGAAGAAGATATGTTAAAATTTGTTGTCAAATACGTATTAGATCATGCCAAAGATGAAATGGAATTTTTTGATAAATTTGTAGAAAATGGGCTTTTAGAAAAATTAAATAAACTAGTAACCAGTAAATTTACAAGAATTACTCATGAAGAAGTTATTTCCATTTTAAAGAAAGCAGATGTAGAATGGGAATTTACTCCTGAATATGGAGAAGATATTGCGAAAGAACACGAAAAATATATTACAGAATATTTCAATGGACCAGTATTTATTACGGATTGGCCAAAGGATATTAAAGCATTTTATATGAAACAAAATCCAGATGGCAAAACGGTTGCAGCTGTAGATTTGGAAGTACCTGGTGCAGGAGAATTAATGGGTGGTTCGCAAAGAGAAGAAGATTATGATAAGTTAGTAACGCGTATGGAAGAAATGAAAGTTCCTACAGAAGACATGCAGTGGTATTTAAATCTAAGAAGATTTGGTGGATGTGTACATAGTGGTTTTGGTATGGGATTTGAACGCTTACTGATTTATTTAACAGGCGTTGAAAATATTCGCGATGTGATTCCATATCCTAGAACACCAGGAAATTGCGAATTTTAGTGAATGAATGAAAAGTACTAAAATATCTTTTGAATTTTAGTACTTTTTCAAATATTTTTCCAAAAAGTATTGCCAAAGTAAAAAATATATTATATAATGAAATGGCTTTATGAATTTGTGTTGCCTGATTAGCTCAGTTGGTAGAGCACTCGGCTGTTAACCGATAGGTCGTAGGTCCGAGTCCTACATCAGGCGCCA
>CANQBE010000032.1 GCA_947589515.1 uncultured Bacilli bacterium | reverse complement strand
AAACATAACATATTATACTATAATCAGACTTAATGCCGTTATTTTGTTAAAAGCGGACTTCCCAATGAAAATTAACAACTATGGTTGAAAATCCTAAAAAACACTTGAAAAATATTAAAATAACTGTTACAATAAACTAGCATTTAATTACTATGACTGAAAATTCAGTCATGGCGAAGAGAAGGCTCTATAATATTCTAGAAAATATCTAGATACGGAAGGAGAGATATCGTGAAAAAAGGAATTCATCCAGAAATGAAGGAAGCAACAGTTACATGTGCTTGTGGAGAAACATTTAAAGTAATGTCAACCAAAGATGAAATCAATGTGGAAGTTTGTTCTAAATGTCATCCATTCTACACTGGAAAACAATCAAGAGCATCAAAGACAGGTCGAGTAGAAAAATTCAATCAAAAATATGGTCTTGGTACAGAAGATAAAGCTAATTAGTTTTATCTTTTTCTTTTTTACATTTCACATGAGTTTTCCACATAAATTGTGAATTTTGTGTTATAATACCAAAATAATAGAGGTGAAAATTATGAAAATAGGAATATCATGTGATCATAGAGGATATCTACTAAAAACAAAATTAATTCCATACTTGCAGAAAAAAGGATATGAAGTAGAGGATTATGGAACAGATTCTACAGATTCTGTGGATTACCCTGATTTTGGAATTTTACTTGGGGAAAAAGTAAGAGATCACGAAGTAGATTTTGGAATTGCAATCTGCGGAAGTGGCATCGGTATTTCCATTGCTTGTAATAAAGTAAAAGGCGTAAGATGTGCTAAAGTGAACAATACTAAAGAAGCAAGATTATGTAGAATAGACAATAATGCTAATGTAATTGCTTTAAATGAAAAAATGTTTTTATTTGAAGCAAAAGATATCATTGATACCTTTCTTACAACTCCTTATCAGGAAGTAGAAAGATTTCAAAGAAGAATTGATAAAATAACGAAATATGAGAGGAAAAAATAATGAGTGTAAAAGCATTTTTATATCTATTTTCTAGTATTGTAGTAATTTGGTCTATTGATTCGGTAAATATCAATCAAATTTTTAAAAAAAATCGAATCATGCAAGCAAAAGTTTTTTATTTTTTACTAGCAATTAGTATGATCCAATTACTAACAATGTTTCTGTATGATTTATTTGAAGCAACAAAATTTGTATAAAATGGTATAAAATTTTTCATTTTGTTAAAACTCTTAATGAGGTGAAAAAATGAAAAAGAAATTAGTATTAAAACCATTTGTAGTACCAATGTTGTATACCATCTTTGCAGTAGTTGTCATCGTAAGTTTATTTTTATCTATCAAAGTAGTAGATGAAAAGGAAAATTTAACTTATGTAAATGAATCCATTCTAGATGAATATATACCTGTTATAAGTTTAGAAGAAAAATTAATGAGACCATTTACAGATCAAACGGTAACGATATTAAGTAATTACTACGATTATCAATCTTCACAAGAAGAACAAGAAAATTCTATTTTATATCATGAAAATACTTACATTCAAAATACAGGAATTAACTATCATGCTGAAAATAGTTTTGATGTAGTAAGTGTACTTGGTGGTGAAGTTATTGAAGTAGAAGAAAAAGAACTCCTTGGAAAAAGTGTAACAATTAGACACGATAACGAACTAATAAGTGTATATCAAAGTTTAGGGGAAGTTGCTGTACAAAAAGGTGATCGAGTAGTAACAGGACAAGTAATTGGAAAAAGTGGTAGTTGCGATTTAATTAAAGATTCTAAAAATAACTTACACTTTGAATTTTATGTAAATGGCACAACTGCTGATCCTGAAAATTATTATGACAAAAAATTAAGTGAATTTTAAATCTTATCATAATTAAAAGGCTCACCAATATAATTTATTAGGTGATAATCTGTGAACAAAATGATAAGAAATAGAGTAGAAGAAGTATCAAATTACATCTTAAAAACAAAACAAACAGTAAGAGAAACAGCCAAAATATTTGGTATTAGTAAAAGTACAGTACACAAAGATATTCAAGAAAGATTAAAAGAATTAGATTTATCCAAATATAATCAAATAGAAAAAATATTTAAAGAACATATTGAAACAAGACATATATTAGGTGGACAATCCACAAAAATAAAATATCAACAAATTAAACAAAATATGGAAGGATGATACCATGAAGGATATAGGAATTGATTTAGGAACAACCAATGTACTAATTTATGTAAAAGGAAAAGGTGTTGTTCTAAATGAGCCAAGTGTTGTCAGTATTGATACGAACACTAAAAAAGTATTAGCAGTTGGACAAGAAGCAAAAGAAATGTTAGGAAGAACACCTGGTAAAGTAAAAATAATCAAACCTATGAAAGATGGTGTAATTGCTGATTTTGAAACAACAGAAGAAATGTTAAATTTATTTATGAAAAAAGTAATGGGAAGAAAAACCTTATCAAAACCTAGAATTTTAATATGTTGTCCTTCTAATATTACAGGAGTAGAGAAAAATGCAATCCGTGAAATAGCAGAGAGAATGGGTGCTAAAAAAGTTTATTTGGAAGAAGAACCTAAAGTAGCAGCTGTAGGAGCAGGAATTGATATTTCAAAACCTTCTGGAAGTATGGTAATTGATATTGGAGGAGGAACAACCGATATAGCAGTACTCTCTTTAGGAGGAATTGTAACCAGTGATTCCATTCGAATAGCTGGTAATACTTTTGATGAAGATATTATAAAATATATAAAAGAAAAATATAAAGTAATAATTGGTGAAAAAACAGCTGAGGATATTAAAATTAGTATTGGAACGGTAATAAAAAGTAGTAAGAAAAATTCAATGGAGATAACAGGAAGAAGTGTATCAACAGGATTACCTGAAACCATTACAGCAACAAGTGAGGATGTAATAGAAGCATTAAATGAAGATTTAAAAAAGATTATATCTAGCGTAAAATCAGTTTTAGAGAAAACACCACCAGAATTAGCATCCGATATTTCAGATAAAGGAATCATTCTAACAGGCGGAGGTTCTTTAATTAATGGATTAGTAGAAAAATTAAGAAAAGAGTTAAAAGTACCAATCTTTATTTCTGATAATCCATTAACCAATGTAGTAGAGGGAACAGGAATCCTTTTAAATAACTTGCATTTAATCGATAATTAGGCCTATTATAGGTCTTTTATTTTGCAATAAAAATATGCTATAATATTAATGATGAGGTGTTAATATGCTAAGTGGTGAAATTGGTAAATCTCTAGAAATGATTATAGTAACCTTTGTATGTTCCGTATTAATTATGCCCATTATGAAAAGATTAGCTCATCACATTGGAGCTATTGATATTCCAAGAAGTGATGAAGGGGAAAGACATATTCATAAAAAACCAATTCCAAAACTGGGTGGAGTAGGAATTTTTTTGGCTTTTCTATTTGGTTATATGTTATTTGGTCAACATAGTATTAAGATGAATGCTATTTTAATAGGAAGTTTTATAATTATATTAACAGGTATTGTTGACGATATTAATGATTTAAGAGCATCAAGGCAGTTAATAGCACAATTGATTGCTGCAGCGATTGTGGTATTTTATGGTGGCATAACGCTAACCGAAATAACGGTCTTTGGATATCAATTTCAATTTGGAATCTTTTCTGAAGTAATCACTATGTTTTTTATTGTAGCATGTATTAATATTATTAATTTTACAGATGGTTTAGATGGCTTAAGTGGTGGAGTAACTTCTATCTTTTATATAACGACTGCTATTATTTGTTTTTATCAAGGAAGATTAGGTACTATTGAAATGAATTTGACATTATTAATGTTAGGTTCTACTTTAGGATTTTTAGTTCATAACTTTTATCCAGCTAAAATATTTGCAGGACAATGTAGTATGTTTATGGGATTTATGATATCTATTATTTGTTTATTAGGATTTAAAGGTACAGCACTGACATCATTATTTGTACCACTGGCTATTTTAGGACTTCCAATCTTAGATACCTTATTTGCTATTATTAGAAGAACGTTAAAAGGACAACCTATTTTTAGTGCAGATAGATGTCATTTCCATCATCAATTATTAGGAATGAATTTTTCTCAAAGAACAACAGTAATTATTATATATTTTATTAATATATTATTTGCTTTAACTTCCATTTTTTATATCTTAAAAGATCCTCTAGCAGCAACTATAATATATATTATTTTAACAATTATTGTAACATGGTTTGTATGTTATACGAATATCATCACAGAGAAAAAACCACCAAAACTAAAGGATATTAAAAAGAAATTATATAGAAAGCAAAAGAAGTAGTATATTTGTACTTCTTTTTTATATAAGGAGGTAATTATGATTAATTTTATTATTTATGAAGATGAGAAAAAATTTAGAGAGAAATATATTTCAATTATTTTAAAATTAATTGGCGGAATGAAAGTAGCTTATCGAATTTTAGAATTTGATCAGTATGATCGTACTACTGCTACCAAAATCAAGAATGTAGTAGGAAAGAAAATTTATATTTTAGATATCGAAGTACCAGGCAAATCAGGATTAGACTTAGCAAGAGAAATAAGAAATAATGGCGATTGGGAAAGTCCTATGATTGTTGTTACAACCCATGAACAATTAAAAGATACAGCATTCACAAGTAAAATGTTAATGTTAGATTTTATATCTAAATTTTATAATTGTGAAAATAATTTGTATGATACTTTGAAGTTAGCTTTAGGGATTATTGAAACAAATCAATCTTTAAATTTTCAATCGAACGGAGAACTATTACAAATTCCATATGGAGATATTTTATTTATTGAGAAGAATATTGATGATATGGATTCAACGATAGTAACGCGAAATGAGAAGATTAAAATTAAGAAACCAATTAGTAGTATTGAAGAAGAATTATCTCAAGATTCTAGATTTTTTAGAACACATCGTAGTTGTATTGTTAATTTGGATAAGATTACTAGTGTAGAATTAAGAGAATGCATTATTCACTTTGGAGATATAGAAACCACTTTATTATCAAGAGATAAGAAAAGTGAATTAAAGAAGAAACTGGGTAAAACATCTATTACGCAGAAAGAAGTGGAAAGATGAAATTTTTAGAATATTATGCTGGAAGTATTATACTATGGAGTGTAATTTATCTGATTGGTAAGATTTTATTTGACGAGCATAGAAAAATAAATTTATATAAATTAATTTTAGTAATTTTAACTTTTTCTTGTGCTTTGACATATTTAAATATCATTGATTCCGAAATATTAAGAGGAACCATTAAAATTATGAGTGTTTATAGTTTACAATATTTATTTTATAAAATAATTTTTAAAGAATCGGAATCAAAATGTATGACAGCAGCTTTAATAATGTATCTTTGCTTATTTGTATCAGAAATTATAGTGGTTCTAATAACAACAGCAATTTTAAATGCTTTTAATCTAACAATGGCTTCCATGAAAAATGATCTTCTGATGAATATAATAATATCATTATGTAATTTAGCTATTACAGAAATAGCTAAAAATAAACTCATTTTATTTGTCAAAAATAGTAATTACAATACAAAAAGTAGCTTAATAATTATAGTAATTATATTAGTTACCATAGCCTTGTTAGTATTTAAAATTCCAGTTGATAAGTGGAAAATAAGTACAGAGTTTATAATTACCATGATGATTTTATTATGTTTCTGCTTTGTTGGTTTATTTTTATTAAAACAAAAATCTGATATTCAAAAAACGACTTCTATGTATCAACAATTAGCAAGTTATTCGAATGTTACTACTAAATTGCTAGAAGATTATCGAATTGTAAGTCATGAGCATAAAAATCAATTATCTATAATAAGAGGAATGGTAGATGATAGTAATTCAGAGTTAATTGCATACATAGATAATTTATTAAATAAAAGAAATATTATAAAATATCAATGGGCAAATCAATTAAATAATCTTCCAATAACGGGTTTAAAAGGATTATTAAATTATAAATTAATAGAAATGGAATCTAAAAAAATAAACATCAATATCTCTATTAGTAAAGATATTGCTAAAAGTAAGTTAAATAAATTAACAGCAAAGCAAAAAGATGAACTATACAGTATTATGGGAATTTATTTGGATAATGCAATTGAAGCAGCTAAAATGAGTAAGAAAAAAGAAGTAAGTTTAGAAATCTATAAAGACAAAAGAGATGTTGTAATTATTTTGGCAAATACATATAGTGGAAAAATTAATTTAGCAAAAATAGATGACTATGGCTATACAACAAAAGGGAAAAACCATGGTATAGGTCTACATATTGTTAAAAGAATATTGGAAGAAAATAATATTTTTTCTCAAAATAGAACTTTATTTGAAGAATATTATATTCAAGAATTAAGAGTCAAATTATCCAATTTAACCAAACAAACAAAATAAAAAGCTACCAATATGGCAGCTTTTTACTATCTTTCGATCATCTCTTTTGGCATTTCAGGTTCATCAATAACGATCATTAAGCAAGCAGCAGAAGCAGCTCCAGCAGCTAATACTCCGATTCCTGAAAGAACCATAGCTAATAATTTTTTCATTCTTCTTTCCCCTTTCTATTTCTATTTACTAAATACATACTTTTCATAATTCTTATATGGTAAATGAAACACCTTATAAGTTAAAGGATGTATTAGTACAGATTCAATAAGCATAGAACTAGTAATGATATTTTTTATTACTAGACTATCTGTTTTAAAAAATATAAAAATATAAATCAATCCAATTATCATAGTTAAAATTTTAAATTTTAATCTTCTATTTTTTTTGACTAATGGTCTTTTTTTCGTATCAGCAGGTGCATATAGTAAAAAACAAATCATCGATAAAACCATCATAGTATAATAAACATAACTAGAAAAATGAACATAAATACATATATAAGGAAAACCGATAAATAAAATACTAGAAGAAATCCAGCATTGCCAACTTTCCTTAGCATGTAATCCAAATGCAGTCATTCTAAGACCGTTAAAAAACAATAATAACATTACAGCTTCTTTAAAAATACCTAATATTAATGTAATAAATAAAATGACTACTATCTTAGTAAGTGATAAATAAATAGATTCTAGTCCATAGCGAATTTCATTTAATTTTACATTATCATATTCTGGATATATGGAAGAAACAGTCTCCAATGACTTATCAATAATAAACTTCTTAATCATAAATACCCCTTTATTTTTCATATAAAAATATAACATAATAAATATTTAAAAATTTGTAAAAAGATATAAAGGTAAAAAATATCTAATAAAATTCAATAAATTAACTAAATATAAACTCTTGTTACGAAAAATCAATAAAAATAAACATTTAATTTAAAATTTAAAAAACAAAAAAACTATAATGCTATGATAGACATGCGCGTTTTGGTGATATCACACTAGCAGTAAGGCAGTAAATAAGAATTACAGAAGGTGAGGTGGCAGTGTGACTGGTAAAGTAAAATGGTTTAACAATGAAAAAGGATATGGTTTTATCGAATATACTGATAAAGAAGATATCTTTGTTCATTATTCAGCAATTAGACAAGATGGTTATAAGACTTTAGAAGAAGGGCAAATTGTTGAGTTTAAATTATTAGAAACAGGAAAAGGCTTACAAGCTTTAGATGTCGTTGTTTCAAAAGAACTTTCAACTACCAAATAGTGGTAGTTTTTTCTTTATCTGATAGTTAATAGATAATAATTCATCAAATCACAGAAAATAAAAATAGGAGAAAATAATATGAAAGCAAGAGTAAAATGGTTTAATAACGCCAAAGGATATGGATTTATTGAACAAGATGGAAAAGAAGATATCTTTATTCATTATTCAAAAATAGAAAAAGATGGATATAAGACTTTAAAAGAAGGACAAATGGTAGAATTTGATTTAGTAAAAACAGATAAAGGTTATCAAGCAGTAAATATTAAACCATTAGATGAACTACAAACTATCGAATAAGGTAGTTTTTATTTTGCTTTCTTTTCCCAAATAAATATGATATGATATAAGTGGGAGGGATGATATATGGATATCATTGTTAGAGGTAGTAAGTTAGAAATAACAAGTGCCATGGAATCTTATGCAAAGGAGAAGATTGGAAAATTAGAAAAATATCTAGAAGATAGCAGCAATGCCAAAGCAACTGTACTTGCAAAAATACATGGACATTTACATATTGTGGAAGTAACCATACCTTTAAAAAACTTAATCCTAAGAGCAGAAGAAGAACAGGAAGATTTTTATGCTGCTGTAGATGTAGTAATTGACAAATTAGAAAGACAAATTCGTAAAAATAAAACAAGAATTACAGCTAAGAAAAATAAAGAGGCAAAAGATTTTGCCTATGATTATCTTCAAAGCATTGAAGAAGAACCTGAAGAAAAAATTGTAAAAAGAAAAAAAATAGAAGTAAAACCAATGGATGAAGAAGAAGCAATTCTACAAATGGAATTACTTGGTCATCAATTTTATTTATTCAAAGACATAGAAACGGGAGAACCATCTCTTGTATATAAAAGAAAAGATGGAAATTATGGTATCATTGAAGCCGAATAGGCTTCTTTTTTTTGGGAATCCTATGGAAAAAACTAGTCATAATAAGAAATAATTGATATAATACTTATTACAGGAGATGAGGACATGGAATTATTAAAAAAATTATTCGATCATGAATATAAAGAATTAAAAAGATTTCATAAATTAGCTGATGAAATAGATAAATTAGATGAAAGTATGAGAGCACTTTCTGATAAGGAACTACAAGCTAAAACTGATGAATTTAAAGAAAGATTAAAAAATGGGGAAACTGTTGATGATTTAGTAGTAGAAGCATTTGCTGTTGCTAGAGAAGCATGTTTTCGTGTGATTGGAGAAAAACCATACTATGTACAATTGCTAGGTGCTTTGGCAATTCACTATGGTAATATTGCAGAAATGAAAACTGGTGAAGGAAAAACATTAACTTCTGTACTTCCTGCTTATTTGAATGCTTTAACAGGAGAAGGAGTCCATATCATTACCGTTAATGAATATTTGGCTGATCGTGATGCAAATTGGATGGGTAAAATTCATGAATTTTTAGGATTAACAGTAGGAATTAATTTAAGAGAAATGACTCCAAAAGAAAAACAGGATGCTTATAACTGTGATATTTTATATTCTACAAATAATGAAATTGGATTTGATTACTTAAGAGATAATATGGTAATTCGTAAAGAAAATAGAGTTCAAAGACCACTAAATTTTGCAATTATCGATGAAGTAGACTCTGTTTTGATTGATGAAGCAAGAACACCACTTATTATTTCTGGTGGGGAAATGAAGAGTGCGAACCTTTATATCGATGCTGATCAGTTTGCTAAATCTTTAAAGAAAGACGATTATATTTATGATGAAAAGACAAAAAATGTTTCATTATCAGAAGAAGGTGTCAAAAAAGCCGAAAAGAAATTTGGATTTAAGAACCTATTTGATGTTGAAAATACAGAATTAGTGCATTACATTAATCAAGCATTAAGAGCAAATTACTCTATGAAAAATGATGTTGACTATGTAGTTCAAGATGGAAAAATTGTAATTGTAGATCCATTTACTGGACGTTTAATGCATGGTCGTGCTTATAGTGATGGACTTCATCAAGCTATCGAAGCAAAAGAAGGAGTACAAATTCAACAAGAAACCAAAACTTTAGCAACCATCACATTCCAAAATTTATTTAGAATGTATAAAAAATTATCTGGTATGACAGGTACTGCTAAAACAGAAGAAGAAGAATTTAGAAATATTTACAATATGTATGTTATCGAAATTCCAACCAATAAACCAATTGCTCGTATTGATATGCCAGACTTAATGTATTCCACTAAAGCAGGAAAATATCGTGCTATCGTAAATGAAATTGAAAAAAGATATAAAATGGGTCAGCCAGTATTAGTTGGTACCATCGCAATTGAAACAAGTGAATTAATCAGTAACTTACTAAAACAAAAGAGAATTCCTCATGAAGTATTAAATGCTAAAAACCATGCTCGTGAAGCAGAAATTATTTCTAAGATTGGACTTGGAAAATCAGTAACGATTGCTACTAACATGGCAGGACGTGGAACTGATATTAAATTAAGCGATGAAGTAAGAGAATTAGGTGGATTATGTGTAATTGGTACAGAAAGACATGAATCTCGTCGTATTGATAATCAGTTAAGAGGACGTTCTGGTCGTCAAGGAGATCCAGGATTTACACAATTCTATGTATCTATGGAAGATGATTTAATGGTCCGTTTTGGTACCGATAGAATTAAAGTAATGATGCAAACTCTAGGTTTTAATGAAGATCAAGCTATTAGCAGTAAAACATTTACCAAAGCGTTATCATCAGCACAAGCACGTGTTGAAGGAAATAACTTTGATACTCGTAAACAACTTCTACAATATGATGATGTTATGAATAATCAAAGAGAGATTATGTATGCTAGAAGAAATGAAATATTGGATAGTGAATCTATTCATGATACTGTTTTAGATACAATTCATAATCATATTTCTGATTTAGTAAATTCTCATATTTTTCCAGAAGGAAGATTAACAAATGATGACGTAAAGGATATTGTTGAATTTGTTAATGAAAATTTATTAAAGAAAGATATGGATAAAGAAGAAGTAGATAATAAAACACCTGATGAAATTATAGATGTAATTACAGAAAAAGTAGTTGGAGAATATGAAAAGAAATTACAAGAAATACCAAAAGAAATAAAAGATGAATTTGAAAAGGCTATTTCATTGAATGTAGTAGATCATCATTGGACAGAACATATTAATACATTATCTCATTTAAGAGAAGGAATCTATTTAAGAGGATACGGTCAAGAAGATCCACTACGTGCTTATACAATGGAAGGATTTGACCTATTTGATAAAATGATGCAAAGAATAGATCAAGATATTACTTTAATGCTAGTCCGTTCTGAAATTAGACAGAATATTGAAAGAAAAGAAGTATCTAAAAAACAAATAACAAATGATAGTGATGATACCATTAAAAAAACACCAAAGAAATCAACTAAAGTAGGAAGAAATGATCCATGTCCATGTGGAAGTGGAAAGAAGTATAAGAACTGTTGTGGTAAATAGCCCATAAAATAAGGGTTTGCGAGGATTTAAAG
>CANQBE010000031.1 GCA_947589515.1 uncultured Bacilli bacterium | reverse complement strand
AAATCAATCAAAAGCGATCAAAAAAACCCTTCTTGTTAAAAATAAAAAAATGTCCTTGACAAAGGGTACAATTTAAAATCCATGTTAAAAGAAAATATTTCAATCGATATGATTTCTAGATGTACCAACTTAACCATCGATAAAATCAACCAAATATCAATAGATTAGATTTAATCAATAAGGACTGTAATGAGATGATTTCGTTACAGTCCTTTTAAGTGTGAATATTTGCGGATATTCAATTATATATAGGTAATTTTTAATACAATTTATACAAATACTGTTAATTGACAAAAATCGACATTACTATTTACATTTTTAAATTCTAATATTTGACTGTTAATATCAGAAACTGCTATATTATATTTATAGAATAGAGGTGTTTCATGAATATTAATTTTGAAATTGCTACTTCAGAAGATGTAGAGAATATCATCGAATTATGTAACTTATGCTTCTTTGAGAATACGGATTTAAATTATGCCAAAAGAGTATTCGAACAAACCAAAAATGATCCTAATCAAATTTATATTAAAGGAACAATGGATGGACAAATAGTAGCCCATGCTAAAATTACAGTAATACCTACTATTTATGAAAATATGAATACCTATGCAATCTTAAATCATGTTTGTGTACATCCTGATTATCGTAGACATGGTATTGCTACTAAAATGCTAGATGAAATTACTAAAATTTGTTTAGAAAAAAATTGTAAAACGATGGAACTATGGTCAAACAATGTTCGTACAGCTGCCCATGCTTGTTATCATCACTATGGTTTCCATCTAGATGAAGCAGGTTTCTTTTCGAAACAAATTAGTAAATAATAAAAGGAGAATATTATGAAAATTAATAGTATTTATGTTGGTGGTTGGTTTCAAAGAACCATGCTCCAATTATCAGAGATTTATGACTTTTTAAGAGAAGGTAAGAGTCAATTAAACTTAGATTCTAATAAATTAATGAAATTCCGAAAATCTTTAGAAATTGGTAAAATCGATTACGGCGTTGCAGGAGAAGAATATGTAGAATTTACAACTGCACTTAATATTAAAGTAAAAATCTTTGAAGATGGTTTAATTACTTTAAAAAATGAGTCCGTAAGTGAAGATACTTTATTTGCTGATCTAGAACATGTAGCCAACTATTATGAAACAAAACTTTCACCTGCTTTTAGTTATTTATTTAGTTTAGGAGCACCTGTTCCCAAAGAACTTGCAAATATTGAAACCGTTTACCCATATTTTGTAGTTTGTGATAAAGTAACTAAAGATGATATGACCGATTTACTAGCTAGAACCGAAAAACAAAAATATTTTGAATTTGAAAATAAAAAATATGATGTAATCCGTGGTGATAAATATTACTTCATTAATAACAAGAGTCAGTCTTTAGAAAATATTGAAAGATATATTGAAGAACAAGTTTTCATTCGTGAATTTAAAGGACAACTTCATCGTTACCTAAATTTACACCGTATCATTTGGGAAAAAATAGATTCGGTAAAAGAACAGGCTAGTGTAAAAGGTTCAGATATCGTTACTTTCAGTAGTAAATTAGACGGATATGCCAAAACGGTAAACTTAATTGATGGAAGAATTAATCAAATGAGCACTTATTTGCCAACTAGGGAAAAAATTGCTAAAAGTGATCCTGAACTTGCTGAATTTTTAGCAATTTCCGGTTATCGATACGAGACATTAAGAGATACTCTAGATTATATTAAACATCTATGGACAATGACCAAAAATTATGTTTCATCTGCACAAAAACTATTTGATGGTTTAGGTAGTCAAGTAACCGAAAAATCAGTAGATAACTTAACGATTGTTACTTCAATGGGAGTAGGTGCTAGTCTAATTGGTTTATTTACAGAATCAGCACCAGAATTTACAGTCTTTGGTTTTATTTACTTCTTTGCCCTTGCGATTATAGGTTGGGGAGTTAATAAATTAATGTCTACCATTTCGAAAAACCGTAAATACGACGTTGCCGATATTGAATATGATAAAAATATAAAATAATAATGAACATCTTACTTATGTAAGGTGTTTTTTTGACAAAAATTCTATGGGATGGGTTCTATACTAGAATTATTATTGTTTATCATAAAGAAAAGTGTTAAAATAAGGTATGGAAAAAGGTGAAACAAATGAATTTTTCAATTGAGAACTTAAATGTAAATAGTAAAGATCAAAAAGAAATATTAAAAGATTTCTCGTTAACAGTAAAACCAGGTGAAGTTCATGTCATTATGGGACCTAACGGTACTGGTAAAAGTACGTTATCCAAAGTGATTATGGGTAGTAATGATTATATCGTTCATCATGGCGATATTAAAATTAATCAAGAAAGTATTCTTTCTTTAGATACTTGTGAAAGAAGTCGCAAAGGAATCTTTTTAGCTATGCAATCTCCTATTAGTATTGAAGGAGTGACGAATAGCGAATTTTTAAGAACAGCCTTATCTAGTAAGCAAGGTAGTAACGTTGGAATCTATCCATTTATTCAAATGATGGAAACTGCTATGAAAGATTTAAAAATGGATGATAGTATGATGCACCGTTCCATTAATCAAGATTTTTCTGGTGGCGAAAGAAAGAAAAATGAAATTTTACAGATGAAAATATTAAAACCTAATTTCATCATCTTAGATGAACTAGATTCTGGATTAGATGTTGATAGTTTAAAAATTGTCTGTGATAATATCCAACAGTATCTAAAAGAAAATCCTACTACTTCAGTATTAATCATTACTCACTATACAAGAATTTTAGATTATCTTCATCCAGACTTTGTACATATTATGGAAAAAGGAAAAATAGTCAAAACCGGAGATTTTACTTTAGCAAAACAAATTGAGAAAAATGGTTTTTCTTGTGTGATTGAAGTAAGTGAGGATAACGTAAATGAATAAGATATTAATGAACAACGAGAAAAATCTCTTTTCAGAACAAGAAAAAATAGAGTTTTCTAAAAATGATACTCTTTTGATGGAAATGGATCATATCCAGAAACAATTCTTTCTTGTTGTTTTAGACAATGTTTGTGTAACATTAAATTTTCTAGCTTATGATGTAGATTTTTCCTTTCATATCAAACTAGGTAAAAATAGTCATTTAACCATAAATGCTCTTTTCATAGAAGGAAGTTTTCATATCGATACTTCTTTAGAAGGAGAATCGGCTAATTTCTCATGTAATTATAGTATGATTGCAGGTAAAGATAGTCATAACACCATTGAAGTATATCATCATCAAAGTAATACCATAAGTCATTTAAGAAATCATGGTTTTAGTATCAACAAAAGTGCTATCGTTTTGGATGTATCTAGTACCATTTTCAAAGATGCTAGCAAGTGTATTAGCCATCAAGATAATCAGATTATTGAACAACAAAATAGTCTTTCCCAAATTAATCCTAATCTTTATATAGATAATTATGATGTAGATGCCAGTCATTCTGCTTATGTTGGTGAATTTAAAGAAAACGAATTATTTTATTTAATGAGTCGTGGTATTTCTATGAAAGATGCTAAATACTTATTATTAAAAGCATTCCTATTAGGAAATTTATCTTTAGAAACAGATATGAAAGAAAAATACGAAAAGAAGCTTACTGATTTTTTAAGTAAGGAGGTGTAGTCATGAATAGAGAAGATTTTCCTATTTTAAAAAATGAGTTAATTTATTTTGATAATGGAGCTACTACTTTAAAACCACAACAAGTAATTGATGCCGTTACTGATTATTATACCAATTATACTGCTAATGCTCATAGAGGAGACTATGATAATAGTCTAAAAGTAGATATGATGTATGAAGAAACTCGTACCAAAGTAAAAAATTTTATTCACGCAAATAGTGAAAAAGAAATTATTTTTACAAGTGGAGCCACGGATTCTTTAAATCGTATTGTGTTTGGATACATGAAATATAATCTACAACCTGGAGATGAAGTATTAATTACCAAAGCAGAGCATGCTTCGAATGTCTTACCTTGGTTAGAATTAGAAAAAGAAAAAGGAATTGTCGTAAAATATATTCCCCTTGAAAATCACTTAGTCACATTAGAAAATGTAAAAAGAAGCATAACAGAACATACCAAAGTAATTTCTCTTGCACAAGTAACCAATGTTTTAGGAGATGTGAGACCTATTTTCGAAATTGGTGAATTTTGCCGCGAAAATAATATTTTATTAGTAGTAGATGGAGCTCAAAGTGTTCCCCATATGGAAGTAGATGTTATAAAGTTAAATATTGATTTCTTAGCTTTTTCTGCCCATAAGATGTTAGGACCAACAGGTGTTGGAGTCTTATATGGCAAAGAAGAATTATTAGAAAAAATGCATCCTACTTCTTTTGGAGGGGGAATGAATTCTACCTTTACCAGTGATAAAATAGTAGAATACAAGAGTCTTCCTACTAGATTAGAAGCAGGTACTCCTAATATTGCTGGTGTCATTGGATTAGGTGCTGCAATCGATTATTTAACGAATATTGGCATGGACCGTATTCAAGAACATGAAAAACATTTAAAACAGTATTTCTTAGAAAAGGCAAAAGACATGAATCAACTTGTGATTTATAATAAAGATTTAGATAATGGTTTAATTGCCTTTAATATTGATGGCGTCTTTAGTCAAGATACAGCAGTATACCTAAATCATTACCATATTTGTGTAAGAGCTGGAAATCACTGTGCTAAGATTTTAAAAGAAGATTTATTAGTAAAAAATACTTGTCGCATTAGTTTTTACTTATATAATACTGAAGAAGAAATTGATCAATTAATTGAAGTATTAAAAAATTCTAAAGATATTTTTCAAATTGTGTTATAAAAATCATAATAGAGGTGGTAGAAATGGATCCAAAATTAAAAAGAGAAATATTACTAGATCATTATCAGAATCCTACCAATCGTGGATTAGTAGAGGATGATAGTTATATTAAGATAAATACGAATAATGAAAGTTGTATTGATAACTTAGATATTATGTATAAAATTGAAAATGGAAAAATTATAGATATTCGTTTTGATGGGGAAGCCTGTGCCATTTCTACGAGTGCTACGAGTATCATGATTCAATCTTTTATTGGCAAAACGAAAGAAGAAGCACTAAAAATTTTAGAGAATTATGAAAATATGCTAAATGAAAAAGAATATGATCCTGAAGTTTTAGGAGATTTAAATTTATATCAAGATATTTATAAACAACCCAATCGTAAGAAATGTGCTTTTCTTCCGTTTGAGTCATTCAAAAAAGTAATAGAAAAAATAGAAGAAAAATAGAAAAGTGGTGATTCGCTTGGAAATTGTAGGATTAGATGTTGAAAAAATTAAAGAAATATCTAATATTAAACAAGAAGATTCCTGGGTACTAGATTATCGTTTAAAAAGTTATGAATTATTTGAAAAATTAAAAGATCCTAACTTTGGACCTAAGATTGATATTGATTTTTCGAAGGTTATTTATTATAAGACGAGAGAAGAGGATTCAATTAAGAATGATTGGAATGACATTAGTTGTAGTGTCCGTAATGAACTTTGTTCTGTAGGGGTATTAGAAAGCGAAAAACATTTAGATGGTATGGGTGTTCAATATGAAAGTGAAGTCATCTACCATAATATGCTAGAAGAACTTACGAAGAAAAACGTAATCTTTACATCCATCGAAGAAGGATTAAAAAAATATCCTGAGATTGCTAGAAAGTATTTTGGCAAAATTGTTAGTAATAGTGATAATAAATATGCTGCTTTAAATAGTAGTGTATTTAGTGGAGGAAGTTTTATTTATATTCCACCTCATACTACTCTTGATCGACCTTTACAGAGTTATTTTCGAATGAATAGTCGAAATATGGGACAGTTTGAAAGAACATTAATTATAGTAGATGATGATAGTAGTCTTCATTACATTGAAGGTTGTACAGCACCTACCTATAGTGAATCTAGTTTACATGCTGCGGTTGTAGAAATCTATGTGGGAAAAAGAAGTAAGTGTCGTTATAGTACCGTACAAAATTGGGCTACGAATGTCAATAACTTAGTGACCAAACGGGCTGTTGTTGATGAAGAAGGTACCATGGAATGGATTGATGGTAATATTGGTAGTTGTAAAACCATGAAATATCCTGCCTGTATTTTAAAAGGAGATCGTTCTAGCGGTACTTGTATTACGATTAGTGTTGCCTCTAAAAACCAAGAACAGGACACGGGTAGTAGAATGATTCATTTAGGAAAAGAAACCAAAAGTACGATTATTTCGAAAAGTATTGCCCGGAATGGCGGCAATGCTACTTACCGTGGAAAAGTAGATATTAAAGAAAGTGCTGTGAATAGTAGTGCGATGGTGAAATGTGATACCTTAATTTTAGATGACATTAGTAAAAGTGATACCATTCCTGTTAATATCTGTAGAAATGATAGTAGTAATATTGAACATGAAGCAACAGTTTCTAAAATTAGCGAAGAAAAATTATTTTATATGATGAGTCGTGGATTAGATAAGGAAAAAGCTACGGAATTAATCCTTTTAGGATTTATTGAAAAGTTCCGGGAAGAATTACCAATGGAATATGCAGTAGAACTAAATCAACTATTGAAAAAAAATTTATAAAACTTGGAAACTGATTTTTTCAGTTTCCTTTTTTTTGACAAAAAAGAAAATTCCCCAAAGGAATTTCTTTTTTTACTTGTTTCATGAAAGAAAAACTAGAAAAAGTACGATTTGCACCGCGCTTTTTCATATGCTAGGATACGGCATAGAAAGGAGGAAAACTATGCTAAATCAAATTGTCTTAGTAGGAAGACTAGTGAAAAAGCCAGAATTAAAGCAAACTGAAAATTCCAAAAAATATAGTTTTATTACACTGGCTGTTCCTAGAAGTTTTAAAAATACCAATGGTGAATACGATACAGATTTTATTGATTGTACCCTTTGGGATCAAGTTGCTTCATCCACAGTAGATTACTGTAATAAAGGTGATATTGTGGGAATAAAAGGACGCCTTCAAACTAGAGTGATTGAAAAGGAAGAAAGCAAAAGATATGTTTTAGAAGTAATTGCTGAAAAGGTAACTTTCTTATCTTCTAGTAAAAATCAAACTCATGAAGTTTCTAATTAGTTAACTTACCTCAAAAAGCGACATTATTTCACTATAATGTACCTATATTATGTGAAATAGGATTGAGGTGTAGATATGATTCTATTTAGTAAACGCTTAAAAGAATTAAGAAAAGAAATGGGTTTTACTCAGAAAGAGTTAGGTGAGAAGATTGGTGTAACAAAGGTTAGTATTTGCTGTTATGAAAATGGTACAAGAACACCAACTTTGGATACATTAATTGATCTTGCTAACACATTAAATGTCGAACTTACTTATCTATTAGGTATTGACCATTTTGTGGTAGCAGAAAATGATAAAAGTTGTGCGATTAATTTAGCCAAAGATGAAATTGAAATTATTCGTGAACTTCGCATGCACATTAAATTATATGAAAGACTCCTAGAAGAACCAAAACGAACCATGGACTATATTGAAAAAAAGATGAGATAAGAGTGAATTTTCACTCTTATTTTTCGATATATCTAACGTAATATTCATCGAAAGTTAAATTGTTTTGTTGAATAAATGATGCAATCTCTTTTCCCACATAACGATAATGCCATGCTTCATAATCATACCCAGTAATATCTTCTTTTCCCTTTGGATATCTTAAAATGAATCCATAAAGATAGGCATTATTTTCCATCCAATGAAACTCTTCCGTTTCTTCAAAATGATTAAAGTCTAATTTTCCATTATCAATATCCACTACCAAACCAGTTTGATGTTCCGAATAGCCAGGTCTAGCAGAATAAGTATCAGCAATATCGATTCCATCACGACTGACATAATTATCATATAGACCTTTTTGATAATGATAAGAGCGATAAGCAGAAATTACTCTAATTGTATATCCATCTTCTTGTGCTTGTGCTGCCATTTTTTCAAAGGCTTCTTTGGCTTCATACACAAGTTCTCTGGTAGATGTTGAAAAAAGATTAGATACTTTCGTTAAATTATTTGGTACATAATCTTCTGGTAAATAAGTATATTTATTAACTAAAATCGTTATTTTATTAAGCTCATTACTTGGTTTCGTATTTTGATAAAAAGGTTGATCTAATCCTAAATTCACTCTAGTAACAATATCAATATCTGAAAGATTAGGATATTTTTTTTGATAATCTAAGTAACGATCTAAATAGTTATAATGAAAGTAATCTATTTTTTTATCGATATTATTTAATAAAGATAATTTTTCTTTTGTTTGATCTTGTGGTACTTCCTTTTTGTTGTCTAATTTTTTATCAACCACCAAAATAAGAGTTAACATTACCAATACTACAAAAATTAACAGCAAATACCAAAATAATTTTTTCATATCTTCACCTAATTCATTTTACTTTTTTTCTTTCTTTTTATTACATATATCAAAAACTTTGACATATTTTTTATTGAGGTGGATGTTTTGAAAAAAGTAATAGTATTTTTCTTAATTTTGAGTTTTTTATTACCAATGTATCCTGTTTCAGCAGAAGAGGATGTTACTCCAAATGCTGGTAGTAGTGTATTAATGGAAGTATCAACGGGTACTATTCTATTTGAAAAAGAAAAGGATAAACAAGTAGCAGTCGCATCGTTAACAAAAATGATGTCTCAAATTTTAATATTAGAAGCAATTGAATCTGGTAATTTAACTTGGGAAGAAGAAGTAACAACAAGTAGTAATGCAGCAGGATATGGAGGAACACAAATCTATTTACAACCTGGTGAAAAGATGACTGTAAGAGATATGATGAAAGGAATCAGTATGGCATCAGCAAATGATGCAACAGTTGCCTTAGCAGAACGAATAGCAGGTAGTGAAAGTGCTTTTGTACAGATGATGAATCAAAAAGCCAAAGAGTTAGGACTTAAAAATACCAATTTTGTGAATCCAACAGGATTAGATGAAGAAAATCATTATTCGAGTGCTTATGATATGGGATTAATTGCGATTGAACTATTAAAACACGAGCAAATTTTAGAGTTTTCTTCTGTCTATGAAGATTATTTAAGAGTAAATACTCCCAATAAATTTTGGTTAGTCAATACCAATAAATTAGTTCGTTTTTATGAAGGTGCTGATGGTTTAAAAACAGGTTTTACTGATAATGCTAAATATACAATGGCGGTTACTGCGAAAAGAAATAACATGCGTTTAATTGCGATTGTATTAGGAGAAGCAGTTAGTAAAGTAAGAAATCAAGAAACCATGGATTTACTAGATTATGGATTTAATCTATATACGGTTGATATGATTAAAAAACAAGGTGAAGTTGTTGATAAAATTCAACTAGATAAGGGTTCCAAAAAACAAGTAGATGTGGTCTTAAAAAATGATATTACCGTTTTAAGGAAGAAAAGTGAACAAGAAAAAAAATATACAGAAAAAGTAAATCTAAAAGAATTAGAACTACCAATTAAAAAAGATCAAGAAGTGGGAACCATCGATATTTATGATGGTAGTAAAAAAGTAGGAAGTTATCCAATTATAGTAAAAGAGGAAATCAAAAAGAGAAGTTTATGGAAATTATTTTTCGATAATTTAAAAGATTTAGTTGTTGGTAATTTAAGTTTTTAAAAAGGTATATTTTGGAATAAGTATACCTTTTTCTAATGATGTAAAACATAAACTTTTTTATTTCCATTTAAGTTTTTTTCATTTTTTTGGAAATAATATTATAGATGGGAAGTTTTGTAATCCTTTGTCGAAAGTGTATAAATTGATTAGGTTTTGCGCTATATTAAATATACCAAAAAAGAGGTGAAATATGTTAGATATCAGTTTAGAATTTGTAAGAGGAATGTTATTTGTAAGATTAGAGGGAGTATTAAATCAAAATACTTATACGAAACTAAGTGATTGTTTAGATGAAATGATTCATGAAAAAGGATTGAAATATTTTGTCATCAACCTAGAATCGTTAGATAGTATGGATGAAAATGGGTTACAAACTATCATTGATCGGTATTTTGATATTACTCTACAAGATGGAAAATTAGTAATTTGTGGTTATCATCATCAATTTTCTAAAAATATAGAACTAGGTCATGTCTTTGATAAAATTGAACGGACCAATAATGAATTAGGTGCATTACGATTAATTAATTTATAGGAGAGGCTATGGAAAATATTTTAAAATATGAAAAATTAGTTAGTAAAATTGCTAGTAAATATAGTTATTATTCTAGTTTTGAAGACTTAAAACAAGTAGGAATGATTGGTCTTTTAAAAGCATTAGAAAAATATCAGGTAAATAGTGAAACGAAATTTTCTACTTATGCAACTTTTTGGATTAAAGGGGAAATCTTAGAGTATTTAAGAAAAGATAAAAATATTAAAATTAGTAAAGAAGTACTTGCTTTAAGTAAAGAAGTAGATATTTGTAGCGAGATGTTAAGACAAAAATTAAATCGTGAGCCCACCATTCAAGAAATTAGTTTCTGTCTAGAAAAAGATGAATCTAGTATTGTCGAAGCAATCTATTCCAAAGAATTTGTATTAAGTAGTGATTATGTGGTAAATCAAGATGAAGAAGGCAAAGATGTATGTTTATATGATACCATTCCATATTATGAAACAGGATATGATGCAGATATTTTAGATTTACATTTAGCTTTAGAAAATTTAGAAGAAGAAGAACGTGAAATTATCGATTTACGATATTTTCAAGATATGACACAGTCAGAGGTCTCTAAAAAATTAGGAACTCATCAAGTAAAAGTTTCTAGAGAAGAAAGTAAAATTTTACAGAAACTAAGACAAAATATTGCTGCTTAGTACTTCCAAGATTAGAGTTGTGTTATAATAAAACTAGGTGGTGGTAATATGCCAAAGAAACAAATTGTTGGTAGTATTTTGATTATTATGGTACTAAGTTTCATCTGTATGGTTATCTATGATCGATTTAAAATCGAAAAAGAAATTCAGTTAGCAGTATCCGAAAATCAAAACTGCCATGGAAACTTAGATTTATATTATACAGATTCCAATCAAAACCATTATTATTTATATTGTCTAAACCATATGATTGTCGATTTTGGGGATAGAACTTTAGAATTAAATAAAGCATTAGAAGCAAAACAAATTAACATGGATTTTGTCTTTTCTAATTTAAAAAAGAAAGATACTTTTGATGATGGTGGTTCTATCATTTATCGTAATAGTAATTTTGCATTACTACAATGTAACACACTAGAAGGAAATCATGATACCTATTTTGGACCTAGTAACATGCAATATAGAGAAGGTTTTTGTCAAGAAAATGCTTATACCTGTTCTTTTATTCGTACCTATTTAGTACTAGATGTTAGTGATAGTAACGATGATAATTTTATTTACCTTACTTTAAGAGAATTTCAAGGAGAAGAAGTAGTAACGGTGAAAGTAAATAGAGAATTAAATCGTGAAATTATAGAAGATTCTTATTATGAATTTCAATTTGCATCTACAGGAAAAAGTATAGAAACAGATATTAATACTATTTTTAATTCCAATCAGTTACTTGCGATTACTTTGACAGATAAAATGGGAGCAAATCAAATCAATGAGAATAGTTGCAAGTAAGTTGATGGAAAGCATATCTACTAGTTAGATATGTCAGAGTGTAGACAAACCCCTAGATTTTTTCTAGAGGTTTTCTTATGCAACTTTTAAAAATTGAAGTTTGATAATTT
>CANQBE010000030.1 GCA_947589515.1 uncultured Bacilli bacterium | reverse complement strand
TCTTTAACTCTTCTCGATCAGTTTTCTCATCCTGAAGATATTCTAAAGAATCTTTTTTTGCTTGAATTAAAATCTTATAATCTTGTCTAATACTAGCAATTTTAAAGGTCATATCACCACTTTGTTTCGTACCAAATAAATCACCATGACCTCTTAATTTAAAGTCTTCTTCGCTAATTTCAAAGCCATCATTTGTATTTTCCATAATCTCTAATCTTTTGGTATCTGTATTACTAATTAAAATACACTTGGAAGCAACATTACCTCTTCCTACTCTTCCTCTTAACTGATGCAAAGTAGAAAGCCCAAAGCGATTGGCATCAAAAATAACCATCATCGATGCATTAGCAACATCTACTCCTACTTCAATTACAGTCGTGCTAATTAAAATCTGGACTTTATTTTGTTTAAATTCATTCATAATCAAGTCTTTCGCTGCCGTAGCCATTTTACCATGTACCAAATCAATTTTATATTTGCTACCAAAAGCTAAATTCATCTTATCGCGAAGTTCAATTACATTCGTTAAGTCGGAATTTTCACTTTCTTCAATTAAAGGGGCAATCACATAAATCTGGTGATTATTTTTTAATTCCTCGTACATCATTTCTAGAACTTCTTTCATGTCACTCTCTTTTTTGACATAAGTCTTAACAGGAATTCTACCTTTTGGCATTTCCTTAATAATCGATACATCCATATCACCATAAATTGTTAAAGCATAAGTTCTAGGAATCGGAGTTGCACTCATATATAAAACATCAGGCATCGTTCCTTTATTATTTAAAAGAGCTCGTTGATTTACTCCAAAACGATGTTGTTCATCCGTAATTACTAATCCTAAATCTTTATAAGTAACTTCTTCTTGGATTAAGGCATGAGTACCGATAATCATATGAATAGTTCCCTCTTTTAATCCTTTATAAATTTCTTGCTTTTCTTTCTTTGTTTGAGAACCTACTAATAATTCGATATGAACATTGGTATCTTTTAATAATTCTTTCACATTATTATAATGTTGAATTGCTAGAATTTCAGTAGGAGCCATTAAAGCACTTTGATATCCACTTAAATAATTTAGATACATGGCTAAGATTGCAACAATCGTTTTTCCACTACCAACATCACCCTGTAAAATACGATTCATACGGGACGAACTGTTTAAATCCTTTTTAATTTCTTCTAAGGCCTGTTTTTGATCATTGGTTAATTCAAAAGGTACCATAGAAATAGCAGTTATCACATTTTCATCGGTTAGTTCTCTTTTAATTCCTGTTTTTTCTTTTTTATGTTGTTCTTTCAAGTAATTAATTTTACACATAAAAGTAAATAATTCTTCATACTTTAAGCGAATTTGAGCTTCTTTTAACTTTTCCATCGTGGGTGGATTATGGACGATATTTAATGCTGTTTTTTTATTAGAAAAATGATACCTATCTTGAAAAGATTTAGGAATATAATCCGTAATATCTTTACTATTCATTAATAGTGCTGTATTAATATAAGTTGACATATTTTTATTGGTTAAACCACTAGTACAGTGATAAACAGGTTCAATTTTGGCTTGATTATTTAAAAGACCAAATTTAATATCAGATGCTGTTATTACATTCTTCTTACTATCATATTTTCCAATTACAATAATACTAGTTCCAATCGTTAAATTATTTTTCATAAAAGCGCGATTAAATATGGAAACACCTACTACTCCATTTTGAGTGACTAAACGGAAATTTAATTTATTTAATCCTGCTTTAAATCTTAATAGAATCGGAATACTTTCAACTTTACCATCGATAATTACTTTATCTTCTTCCGTTACTGTTTTTAAATCACTTCTTTGTAGAATGTCATAGCGAAAAGGATAATGAGTTACTAAATCATCTACAGTTTCTATTCCAATTTTATTTAATAGCATTAGTGATTTAGGACCTACTCCTTTTACTTGAGAAACATTTAACATACTACCACGCCCATTTCTAGGCATATTATAACATAAACTTTGATTTTCTTAAAGAAAAATTTAAAAAAATTCTATCCTTTTTTAGATAGAATTTTTTAATTTTTTATAAAAAGTTTTACCTTTTCAACTGGTGTTTCACAAGAATAAGAAATATGCCAAGTTGGTTCATCTCCTAAATTAAATTTTAAACTAGCAGAGTAGATTTGGATATTTTTACATTTTTCAGATTCTAAAATTTTTCTTACATCCTCAATAGCAGATTGTTGACTTATAGCATATATATTTTTTGCATCAGATGTTTGTTCATATTCCGTTTGAATTTGCAGATTATTCTTATCCACATTAATTGTGGATAACACATCATTATATAGGGATACCTTTATAATATCATCTGGCTGCTTTCTATATTTCCATTCTAAATCTTCCAAATCAATTAATATATATTGATTCTGATTATCATCTTTTTCTATTCCATAATAATATAAATTCCAAATAAAATCTTCTGTATCTTCTTCTTCAGAAATCGACCATTTACTATAAATCTTTTTTAATTCTCTTTTTATATGTTCAATATAATTATTTACTTCTTCAAATGTTAAATTTACACTTTGATTAGCTACGTAATTATAAACTAAAGAAAGCCATATCAAGTTTTCTTGATGAATTCTATTTTCCATAAATTTTCACCTCTTGTGCTTCACTATTATAGCACAATCTATTTTTTACAACAATAGATAAAATTTAATCAATTTTTCTCATTTTTTTGCAAAAAAAGATTGACAAAATTACCATTTTCGATTAGTATAAAAATCACCAATTCGATTATGGCGAATTGGTCGCTAGTATCACACTAGCCAACCCCTTTTTATTCTTTTTATGGGATCGTCCTTCAGGGGGTGCGATCCCAAATATAGGGTAATTAAAAGAAGAAGCTATTTATTTAGTTTCTTCTTTTTCTATTATGTGTCATTATCAATTATTGGTTCATGGGTATTTTTAACAATATCCCTGTTTTCTTTAAGTAGATAAATTTTTTTGGATTTATGATTTAGATGAATTGTTTTTTTTGCATCATATGCCCAAATTGCATTTCATTCGTTCCATTTTCTTTTTTGTGATATTCTTTAAAATTTTTTTAATTTTTTAGAAGTTTTTCGAGCAAAGATTTCATTACTCTAATTTATAATTGGGCAATTTCATTACTTACTAAATCACCATAAATATCTATATTTTGAATATGGTCTTAGGCTAATCTAGATCAATCTTTCGTAATGACAATACTTGCTTCTTTTTGCTCAATTAATTGCGCTAGCTTATTAAAAACTTCACGATTAAAAGTTGTACCAGAAACTCCACCATCTTTTAAAATGGTAACTTTTTTAAATTGAAAATTGAGATAAGTTCTTTCTTCTTCTGCAATATACCATTATTATATTTCTACCTTGATCTCCGCAACTTTTTGCTTGTTCTTCTTTGGAAAGTCTAGTATAAATCACATAATTTATAATATTAACAAATCTTAAAAAGTTATCATACATTTTCTTATTTTTTAATGTTTTTCGATAGTATTTTGGTTATTTTTTCTCCATCGTCTTTAAAGTGACTAACAACTTTCATGATACACCTTCTTATTAACATTTTATTCTAAAATGAGAATTTTTAAAGTAAAAAAAGAAAGATAGTTTTTATTTATTATCTTCCTTAATCTAATAGTATTATTTTAAAATGGTTCGTATACAGCTTCACAACCTCTTATATCAATTTTTGTATCGTTAACTGTATATGTAACAGTATAAGTTTTCCATCCTACAAATTTGTATCCTGCTTTAGCTTTTGGTGCTGTAAGGGTTATGTTTTCTATACTGTCTCTTAAGCCTTCAAGTCTTACACTTACTTTAGCAGTATTGAAGTGTCCTGTAAATCCTTCACATTTGGTTAAATCACAACTCATTTCAACCCACCAAATTTGCCCATTAGCAAGATTGACTGATTTATCAACTGTTATATTTGCATTTTTGGTTACTATTCCACTAACTTTTGATTTAACTCTGTCTAGAGATGCTAGGTATCTTTCTTCGGCGGCATTAGATGGAGTACTACTAAAATTGAATGATCTATCATAGGTATCATATCCATTAACAACATCGCTTTGCTTTTTAATATCTGCTTCCCAAGCTTCACGCTCTTGTCTTTTTCTTTCTTCTTCGGCAGCTTTTTCGGCTCTTTCAGCTTTCGCTTGATCGGCTTTGTTTTTATTGTCAGCTTCGATTTTGGCTTGTTCTTCTTTTGCCTTTTGTTCATTGGCAGCAGCTATATCTAAAGCCCACTGAGGTAACGTTCTGTTTTCAGTTGTAGGTTCTTCTTCTTTTTTTGTTTGTTCTTCTTGTACAACAGTTTTGACTTGTTCTTTTTCTACTTCGTTAACTTTAATATTTTCTTTAGTAGCTGCTTGAACTTGTTCCTCTACCATTTTTTTATTATCTTCAGCTTTTCTTACATTTTCGGTAGCTGTTTCTACTTTAGCTTCGGCAGCTTTTTTAGTACTTTCAGCTTTTTTGATTTTTTCTTCCATAGCCTTAACCTTTTCTTCTGCGACTTTTCTTTCGTTTTCCGTTTTAGCTGCTTTTACTTGCGCTTCAGCTTCACTTTTAGCAATTTCAGCCTTTTCAATAGCTTCTGTTGCTTTTTCGAATTCAGCTTGGGCTTCTTTTTTAGCATTTGTAGCTTTAGCTAATTCTTGATCAGCTGTTTCAACTTTTGTTTGCGCTTCTTTAACTTGATTTTCTGCTTCTTCTAATACATTTGCTTTTTTAAATTCGCCAACATCATTGACTGCAAGTATAGGATTTGTTTCAAATAGATTATTTTTAGCAAAAATGGTATATCCAACTGCAGTTACAACTCCAGAGGCAATAAGTAAACCTGTAATAGTTTTAACTGATAATTTTTTCATGATCTAAACCTTCCTTTCAAATTGCTAGTATTATACAATATTTTATACAAAATGTAAAGTTTTACCTTACAGCCAATTTTTGGAAAAATAAAAATACACCACTTTTAATGGTTTGCAGTTGCTCTTGTTGCACCAGATGGTCCTGCTAAGCCTGTGAGACCTAATAAAAACAACTAGGTTGTAAACATTTACCTTTTTTATCTTCCATATATTTTTTTCCTCTCTTTTTTATTATTTGATAATATTTCTACCTAAAATAGTATATGAAAGAATATTATTTTTTCTTATTACAAAAACACAAAAGGAAGAATTAACTATTTTCTTCCTTGTTTCTATTTTCAGATTGTTCTTCTAATTGTACATAATAATTATAACGATCAATAGCATTGATTCGATTCTGTTCTAATAACTCATGATATTTATCAGGGTTAATCTTTTTTAACATGCGATAACGATCTTCGCCAGCAATAAATTCAAAATATCTACTAAAATCAGGTTTTGCATCTAATTTAAATTCTTTGGTATCAGGATTATAATGGAATAATGGATAATATCCAGTTTCTACCGCCTTTTTTTCTTCCTGAATGGTAGATTCCATTCCTGTTAAAATTCCTTGACTAATACATGGTGCATAGGCTAAAACAATGGAAGGTCCATTATAACTTTCAGCTTCTTTTAATATATTAATGGTATGTTGCATATTTGCTCCCATAGCAATACTACCAACATAAACATGTGGATAAGTAAGAGCAATTCGTGCTAAATCCTTTTTGGCAACCTCTTTTCCTTTCGATGTAAATTTCGCAATACTTCCTACTTTGCTAGATTTAGAAGATTGACCGCCCGTATTCGAATAAACCTCGGTATCTAATACTAAAATATTTACATTTTCATAATTGGCTAGAACATGATCGATTCCTGAAAATCCAATATCATATGCCCAACCATCACCACCAATAATCCAGATAGATTTTGGTTTGATATTATCTTTAAATTCTTTTAATTCCGCAATTGGAGTGTGATCGATGATTTCATATAACGCTTGAGCACTTTCTTCTGTAATACTTTCTAGATATGCTTCATAAATCTTTTTCTCTTTTGTATCAATTTCATCTATATGATCACGAATCAAATTCTGAATTTTCTGTTTGATAGTCTTATCCGCAATTTTCATTCCATAACCATATTCGGCATTATCTTCAAATAAAGAGTTAGCCCAAGGCACTGAATAAGCTGTTGTAGGTAAAGATGCTGAATAAATAGAAGAACATCCTGTTGCATTACTGATCATTAATTTATTTCCAAATAATTGGGTTAATAATTTTAAATAAGGGGTTTCGCCACAGCCTGCACAAGCTCCAGAAAATTCAAACTTAGGTTGTTTAAATTGACTTCCTTTTACAGTCGTAATTGGCATTACTTCTTTTTCTGTTACTTGATGGAATAAATATTCATAGGCTTCTTTTTTTGTTTCCTTTAATTCTTCCATTTTTTCTAAGAATAATGCTTTTTCTCCTTTTTTACCAGGACAAATATTCATACATAATTTACATCCTGTACAGTCTGGGAAAGATACACCAATAGCATATTTTAAGTTCTGTCCTTTGATATTAGCATCTAATAAATCTTGCTTTAAAGATTCAGGAGCTTTCTCTACTTCTTCTTCATTTAATAAGAATGGTCTAATGACAGCATGTGGACAAACAAAAGAACACATGTTACATTGAATACAATTTTCAGGAACCCATTTAGGACCAATATCGGAAATATTTCTCTTTTCTAATTTTGATAAACCTGGTGTATAGGTACCATCTTCATAAGCTAAGAAATCACTGACTTTTAGACTATCTCCTCGACCACTAGAAATCACACCAAATATGTTATCATCTGTTTCATTCTCTGTTTCTGTTTTTTCTAAATCGGGAAGTTCGACTAACGTTAAAGATTCTAACGCTTTATCAATGGCTGCTAGATTCTTACCAACGATATCATTTCCCTTATTTTGGAATTTTAATTCAATATCTTTTTTTAATCGTTCTAAAGCAAAATCAAAATCCATAATATGTCCTACTTTAAATACGACTGTTTCCATAATGGAACTAATTTTATGATCGAGTCCTACATCTTGTGCTAATTTTAAAGCATCAATGATATAAAATTGAATCTTTCTACTTACTAAGATATTATAATCGTGACTAGATAATTCATTTAGAATCTCATCTTTATCTTTTTGAGTATTTAAAATAAAAATTCCATTTTTCTTAATGCCATCTAACATTTTAAAGGTTTTCAAATAGGATTCTTTTGTGCACATTACCAAACTTGGTTTTTCTACATAGTAAGTGGAATGAATTGGATTTTTGCCAAAGCGTAAGTGAGATTTGGTAACCCCTCCTGATTTTTTAGAATCATATTGGAAGTATCCTTGAACATAAGCATTGGTACAATCTCCAGTAATTTTCATCACATCTTTACAAGCACTGACCATACCATCGGAACCATAACCATAGATTAAGAATTCAACACTATTATTAGGAATCGTAATAGGTACTGGTTCAATACTTTTATTCGTAACATCATCGATAATACCGATCGTAAAATCATGTTTACATTCTTTTTGTTTTAGATATTCAAAAACTCCATTAATATCACTAGGGGTTGTATTTTTACTAGATAGACCATACCTTCCACCAATTACTTGAATATTTCGTTCTGTACTATTAATCACACTAGCAACATCTAGATAAAGAGGTTCTCCTAAAGATCCAGGTTCTTTGGTACGGTCTAATACTGCTATTTTTTCGGTAGTAATTGGAAGAACATTTAGGAAATATTTGGTTGAGAAAGGACGGTATAAATGTACTTCTATTAGTCCCACTTCTTCTTGTTTTTCATTTAAAGCATCCACTACTTCTCTAATGGTTTCACAAACAGAACCCATGGCAACAATAATACGTGTAGCAGTTTTACTACCATAATAATTAAATGGATGATACTCTTCGCCTGTCATTTTATTAATTTCTTTCATATAATCTTCGACGATATCTGGTAAAGCTTCATAATATCGATTTCTCACTTCAGCAGCCTGGAAATAGATATCATCATTTTGAGTTGTTCCTCTTGTTACTGGATGGTTTGGGTTTAGAGCTTTCTGTCTAAATTCTTCTAAAGCATCCGTATCGATTAATTCTTTTAATTGATCCGTATCGATTACTCTTACTTTCTGTAATTCATGGCTAGTTCTAAAACCATCAAAGAAATTAATAAAAGGAACACGACCTTTAATAGCAGATAAGTGGCTTACTCCTGTCAAGTCCATTACTTGTTGTACAGAAGAAGATGCTAATAAAGCGAATCCTGTCATACGAGTTGCATAAATATCTTGATGATCTCCTAAAATGGATAAAGCATGGGTTGCTATACTTCTTGCTGCTACATTAATTACACAAGGAAGAAGTTCTCCTGCTATCTTGTACATATTTGGTATCATTAATAATAAACCTTGACTAGCTGTATAGGTTGTTGTTAAACACCCTGCTTGTAAAGAACCATGAATCATTCCTGCTGCTCCTGCTTCTGATTGCATTTCTACGACTTTTACTGGATTTCCAAAATAATTCTTTTTTCCACTGGATGCCCAACTATCCGTAAATTCTGCCATAGGAGAAGAAGGGGTAATTGGATAAATTCCGGCTACTTCCGTAAAGTTATAAGACACATGACTACATGCTTCATTTCCATCCATAATTTTATATTTCATATCTTCACGCTTCTTTCATATTCTTTTACATTATACTTTCATTATATCACAAACAATACAAAAAAAAGAAAATAACAATCTATTTTCTTTCTATTCATTTTTCATTTTGATATTTAGTAGAGTTATCTTATTCTACAACAATCCAAGCTGTTGCAATTCTTCTTAATACTCCACTTGGTCCATTCATAGTAGAACGAGGATGATTTACTAATTCTTGTCCTTCTAATAAGGCAGAAGAAGTACCACCATCTAAATTAGCAGCATTAATAGCTCCATAGTTTTGCATTAGTTTCGTTAATCCTACCATATCAATTCCTAAAGAACTTGTACTTCTACCATCAATTACAGCGAATAAGACAATTCCATCTTGTCTTTGGCCAATGGCACTACGAGGAGCAATTCCCCAACCACCATCACCATCAGAAAAGGCTGCCTTTCCATTTATGATTAGATATGGACCAAATTCAATGGCATCGCGCATTCCTTTCGCAATTGCTTGCTCTTTTGTCATTCTACCAAGAATTAATTTATTATCTTTATCAAATCCAATAAATCCTCCACCAACTTGGGCATCTACATAATCATAGATAATTCTTCCATCTTTAATAACTGTTCCATGAGGAATACCACCATTTCCGTTCCATGTTGGATCAAAAAATCCTCCACCATTCATCGTAATCAAGGCATTATTCTTTTGAGCCATAGTCTTAACCGTTTCTCCTTCTGTACCTAATTTAGAACTAACGGCTAATTTTACTTTTTCTGGTTTATAAATTGCTACTATATATCCTTTATAACCTTTTCCTTCAACATCAATGATTTTATAAATGGTATTTTCATTAACACCTTCGAAGATATCTTTTTCATATTTAGAAGCATATTTTTTATCATTTTCAAAATCAGGCATTTCGATGATATCAGGATTCGTTTCTCCCTCTGGTTCAATTAAAGCATTACTTACTAACACTTTATTAATATATTCATCAGAGAAAAACCAACGTGCTAAATACTGATGACTCATCGTAGTCATGGCTGTCGTAATTAAAGTTTCTCTTACCCAAGTATAGGGTCCATATAATAAGAATAATCCAGATGATAGTCCTATAATTCCTATTGAAAATAACAGTAAAAATATTCTTTTGATTTTTAGATTGATTTTCTTTTTTTTCTGATTTTGTTTTGTTTTCATACGAGTACCTCTTATTAATCTTTTCCTACAAAATTACCATCTTTATTGATATCTGTATAATTATATTTTAATTCATAATCATTTAAATTCTCGTTACTATTGATTGCCGTAGTACGATACTGTTCTAGAATGTCATTAAAAGATAAGATATCTTTGGTATAATAATTCATTGTCGTTTCATAAGCAATTACAAAAGATTGACATTTATTTTTAATATCTTCTTTAGAATAATAATGATTTACACATAAATCTTTTAAATTGTTAGAAGCATTTTCAACAGCATCTACAGAACTAGTATACTCTTCTAAGATTGGAATCCATTTGTCATAATCTGATTCTACTGTTTCAATAAATAAATTCATTAAAACCTCATCGTGATAAGTAGCCCTATTTAGTGTAAAATCATCGACTTTTTCTCTAAATACTTCATAATCTTTTAAAATAGAATTTTCGATTTTTTCATTTTCTACTTTTTTTTCATGAAGATTATCATATACAAAGTAAGTTACACCACTTACTATTAATAAAAAGCCTATTACTAAAATTATGATTGCTACATTTTTCTTTTTCATTTTACTATCACCTATTCTTATGACAGTATATCAAAAAAAATAGGATTTGTCTAATAAAAAAAATAGAAAGTTACTACTTTCTATAAAACCAAGAAATCACCCTAGAAAATTGGAATAAAATGGGTGTACTTTTATTGATGGCAGTTGATTTTCCAATAGCCTTTCCTCCGATTGTTAGTGCTGCAATGATTGCTGTAATCAATAAGCCAACTACAAATAAGTTTAGATTTAGAGTACTTGCTAATATGGTTGCTAAAGCAACACCTGCTGAACCACTAATAATTCCACAGATATCACCAATTACATCGTTACAAAAACTAGATGCTTTTTCATTATTTTTAATTAATGTGACGGCTAGGCGTGCCCCTCTTACTTGTTTCGTTGCCATAGAATTAAAGGTTTTGATATCTGCTACGGTAATTGCTATTCCAATCATATCAAATAGGATACCAATACCAATAAATAATAAGATTACAATAATCGCAATCATCCAATTGACATTCGGAATAATTGTTTCGGAACAGAAAGAAAAAATAAGAGAAATACAAAAGGCTAATATGGTTACAGTAGTAATCCATTTATAATCTACTAGTCTTTTATTTTTGACTGGTTTTTTATTTACTTTTTTAGAATATTTTTCTTTGAACGTTTTTAATTTCATGGATCATTCAACCTCAACTTTTGAATAAAAAAAATAAGAAATGGTTATCAATATAGTAAACTTTGTATCTTAGGTCAAGTTGGATTTCCCTACTTTCTACTTACCGTTACCAGTAAGCGGTTCCCCTTGAAAGAAAGCAATAGATTGTTACCAATTCTATGACTTGATTGCCACTTAGTATACACTGCAATCCTATATTAACAGTACACTCTAGGAGATTTCCTCAAACACTTTACTTATTATTACTATGCTTTTTTGCAGTATATGTTTCAAGTAGCAATACTTATTAAAAAGATGTACACCTTTTGATAAGTTGTCTCTATTCCCATATACCACGCAAGCCAAGCTACTCTATCCATAGATTTCTCCACAAGATAGGTTTAATCCTAAGTCGTAAAGCAATGCTTCACAAGATTAGGTCTCCGCGAGAAAATGGGTCGTTCCTCATATGCCATTATAAGCGCCCATAGACTCTTTCCATCCAGCACCCACCCAATACTGGGCGTATTAAGCAAGCACCAAATGCTTCATAGATGTGCTCTTTAACGAATTTTTAGGCTCGTCTTCGTAATAACTAAAGTGACTAGAATAATGCACCACTTCTTATTTTCATTATATTATATTTGTTTCTATTTTTCAATATGATTATTGAATGCGTTTTACATTTTTTGGTTATACACTTATATGCAATGTAACCCCCATTCAATAGTTCCTAATTATACTACATTTTATGAAAAAAAGCAAGAAATTCTCAGCAAAATGCTCAATATTTAATGTTATGTAATTAAAAAAAAGAAGTGCACAATTGTTATGCACTTAGTTTTAGAATTTATTTATAAGCAATTCATTTACAATA
>CANQBE010000029.1 GCA_947589515.1 uncultured Bacilli bacterium | reverse complement strand
CGATTAGCTCAGTTGGTTAGAGCACCTGCCTTACAAGCAGGGGGTCATAGGTTCGAGTCCTATATCGCCCACCATTTATGCCGAAATAGCTCAATTGGTAGAGCAATTGATTTGTAATCAATAGGTTACGGGTTCGATTCCTGTTTTCGGCACCATTTGTTTTTATGGAGAGGTAGCGAAGTGGCTAAACGCGGCAGACTGTAAATCTGTTCCTAACGGTTCGATGGTTCGAATCCATCTCTCTCCACCACTAAGATTGCCTCGTAGCCAAGTGGTAAGGCATCAGACTTTGACTCTGACATGCGCTAGTCCGAATCTAGCCGAGGCAGCCATTTATTATATTAATATGTTCCGTTAGCTCAGTCGGTAGAGCATCTGACTTTTAATCAGAGGGTCTGGAGTTCGAATCTCCAACGGGACACCATTATTTGTGCCTGAATGGCGGAATAGGTAGACGCACAGGACTTAAAATCCTGCGGGCTTCAACACCCGTGTCGGTTCAAGTCCGACTTTAGGCACCAAGTGGAGGAATACCCAAGTCTGGTTGAAGGGATCGGTCTTGAAAACCGACAGGCCGTGCAAGCGGCGCAGGGGTTCGAATCCCTTTTCCTCCGCCACAATATCGCGGGATAGAGCAGCCTGGTAGCTCGTTGGGCTCATAACCCAGAGGTCGTAGGTCCAAATCCTACTCCCGCAACCATTTTGGTCTCATGGTGCAGCTGGTTAACACGTCTGCCTGTCACGCAGAAGATCGCGGGTCCGAGTCCCGTTGAGACCGCCATATATGGCTTCATAGCTCAGTCGGTAGAGCAGAGGACTGAAAATCCTCGTGTCGCTGGTTCGATTCCCGCTGGAGCCACCATATTTTAAAGAAAAAATTGACCGGTAACGGGTCATGCGCTCGTAGCTCAGCTGGATAGAGTGTTTGGCTACGAACCAAAAGGTCAGGGGTTCGAATCCCTTCGAGCGCACCATATCGGGAAGTGGCTCAACTTGGTAGAGCACTTGGTTTGGGACCAAGGGGTTGCAGGTTCAAATCCTGTCTTCCCGACCATTAGAAACAAAGGACTTAGTAATAAGTTCTTTTTTTTACCCCTTGGTCCTAGATAATTTTATCAAATAATTTAGTAATATCTTTTTCATCAATACTAAATATTGTTCCATGATCATATATTTCTCCATATTTTCTACCGGATTTATATACACTAATACGAAAAGTAATTCGAATTATCCCGCATGCTACTAGTTGAATAAATTCTTCAAATGATTTCAACTGATAAAAATGAATGTCATTATATTTAAAATATACTACATTATGTTGAAACTTTCTTTCGGCATGTACAATGGCTAAATAGGATAATTTCCTTTCTAATTTTTCTTTTACCATTTCAAAAGACCAAGAGACTAAATTATCAATCAAGTTAAAATGATTATCATAGATATTCAGTACAATTTGTTTATTTTCTTGATCTACAGATAATGTAAAATAATGATGATTCAAGGAGACATATCTATCTCCATAAATAGAAAGATTAAAAATATTAAATTGTGGTAATGTTGCATCTGGATATCCATATTCTTTTTGAATTCTTTTAATTTCAAATAAATAACTATCTGGTGTTGCACCAAATAATGTGATATGGGTTTCTCTTGTAGAACATTTTGCCTTCAATTCAATTCCGTGATAATCTGGTATTTCTAAATTTTCTCTTTCTTTTCCCAAAATAGTTTCTAAAGTAATTCCGACACCACCTTTTCCTTTAGCGGCACTTTCTATCCAATTACCTGTCATTACCTTTTCTTTTATTTTTATGAATTCATCTATCATAATTACCTCCATATATATTTGTACTTAATAATATTATTTATAAATTTTTTCAAATGACTAACAAAAAATGCTAAAAACTAAAAAAAGTCGATTTTATGCCGAGAAAATCCTTTGTTGTAGGTAAAACAATATTGTTCTATGAAAGGATAAATATTAATTTCAATATTTGGTTAATTAATGATAGATATTGTTTTAGGTTCCTACAACAATGGAGGAATTGGAATAAATAGAGAATTTTTAGTTTGGCATTTTGTGATATAATTTTAATAAAGATTAGATATTATAGATTGAAGCAGATTCTAAAAAAAAGGAGCTATGTATGAAAAAAATTGTCAATCCTTTATTAAATTGGTATATTCAAAATCAAAGATTCCTACCTTGGAGAAAAGATAAAAATCCATATCATATATGGGTATCCGAAATTATGCTTCAACAAACTAGAATTGAGGCAGTTATTGATTATTACTATCGTTTTATGAAAGAATTACCAACTATAGAATCTCTAGCCAATTGTAGTCAAGATAAGTTGCTGAAGTTGTGGGAAGGGTTAGGCTATTACAATAGAGCAAGAAATCTTCAGAAAGCTGCACAGATGATTCTAGAAAAATACAATGGTCAATTTCCCAAATCATATGAAAAAATCTTAGCACTACCTGGTATTGGTGAATATACTGCTAGTGCAATTGGATCCATTTGTTTCTCTTTAAAAGAAGCCACTGTTGATGGAAACGTTCTGCGAGTTTATATGCGTGTGAATAATTGCCATGATGATATTACTAATCTCAAAGTAAAAAAACAGGTAAGAGAAAAATTAATTTCTATCATGCCAGAAGATTCAGGAAGTTTTAATCAAGGACTGATGGAATTAGGAGAAACAATTTGCATTCCTAATGGGATTCCGAAATGTGATATTTGCCCTATTCAAAATTATTGCAAGGCTTTTTCTAAAAAAACTTATTTGGAACTTCCTGTTAAATCAATAAAAAAAGAAAAAGCAGAGGAATTTTATACAATTTTATTATTTTTATATCAAAATAAAGTAGCAATCTGTAGAAGAAATGAATCAGGATTATTACATAATCTATGGCAATTTTTTTCTTTACCGAGTTCAATGACTTTACTACAAGTAAAAGAATATTTAAATACAAATCACATTGAATATCAACAATTAAAAAAATCGATTCATTATGTACATATTTTTACGCATAAAAAATGGAATATGAATTCTTACATTATTTTTTTAAAAAATCCTAATCAAATTCAAAGTGTTACATGGGTAACTTTAGAAGAACTAGAAGAAATATATGCTTTACCAGGAGCTTTTCAACCATTTAAAAAAGTTATAATAGAGGAGATGATAAATGATGATGAAGCGTAGTAGTGGAATTTTAGTATACAAAATAGAACAAAATCAATTAAAAGTATTATTATGTCATATGGGAGGTCCTTATTGGCAGAATATTGATGAAGGGGCATGGTCTATACCGAAAGGAGAAATGAATCATGAAAAAGCAATTTCTGCTGCTACCCGTGAATTTCAAGAAGAAACAGGATTTACAGTAGATAATCAAAATTTAGAATTTTTAGGTAGTAAAAAACAGTCAAGTAATAAATTAGTAATTATTTTTTATACTATGGGGAATTATGATTGCAAAAAAGCTACTAGCAATACATTTTCTAAAGAATGGCCAAAGGGCAGCGGCAATATTCAACAGTTTCCAGAAATGGATCGTGCAGAATGGTTGAATATTTTAGAGGCAAAGAAAAAAATTCTACCAGGACAAGTTTATTTTCTAACTAAATTAGAGGAAAAATTAAGAAAAAAAGATTCGGATAAGGTGATAGTATGAAAATTATTTCTTGGAATGTTGCCGGTTTTCGTGCTTGCTTAAAAAAAGGCTTTTCTCATTTTTTTAAAGAAATAAAGGCAGATATTTTTTGTATTCAAGAAGTAAAAGCAACTTATGAACAATATGACTTTCATCCACCACAATATTTTGAATATTTATATCCTGCCGAAAAAAAAGGGTATTCAGGTACTTTAATTTATAGTAAAATCAAACCAATTTCAGTAACTTATGGCATTGGAATTTCTAAATTTGATAGGGAAGGTCGTAGTATTACTTTAGAATTTTCTGAATTTTATCTTGTCAATTTGTATGTTCCCAATGTAAAAAGAACATTAGAACGAATGGATGAAAGAATGGAATGGGAGCAGGAAATTAAAAAATATCTCAAAAAATTAGATCAGATAAAACCTGTCATTGTTTGTGGTGATTTTAATGTTGCACATACGGAAATGGATATTAAAAATGCTAAACAGAATATTGGAAATGCTGGGTTTACCAATGAAGAAAGAGAACAATTTACCAAATTGCTTGATAGCGGTTTTACCGATACTTATCGCTATTACCATCCTAATGAAGTAGATGCCTATACTTGGTGGAGTTATATGCCAAATGTAAGAGAAAGAAATATTGGTTGGCGAATTGATTATTTTTTGATATCAAGTCGCAGCATAAATAAAGTTTCTGATACTACAATTTATAGTAATATTTATGGAAGTGATCATTGTCCCATTGGAATAGAAATAGAATAATAAAAAGAGGTGTATATCCGTATGGGGCAAAAACCAATCATAGGAATTGTAGGTAGAAGTTTTAAGGAAGAAGAAAAATCGATCATCCAATTAAACGAAGACTATCGTTTGGCTATTGTTCAAAGTGGAGGAATTCCGTTAATAATCGTTCCACCAAACAATTTGCAGTATGATGAAACTTTACCAGATGATGCAGGTAAATTAAAAGAATCCGAAAAAAATGATTTATACCGTATTTTAAAACTATGTGATGGTATTTTAATGTCAGGAGGTAGTCGTTGGTATGAATTTGATGAAGTCATTTGTCAGTATGCCTTAGACCAAGATGTTCCCATTTTAGGAATTTGTCTAGGAATGCAGATTTTAGGTAATGTAGACAATTTTTGTGGTACTATTTATAGTGATGGAACTCAAAAAAATGAAACGAATGTTAATCATTGTCAAGAAAAAGCTCCTTATGTCCATACTTGTCAAATCGAAAAAGGAATGTTACATGACATTTTGAAAACAAATCAAATTAAAGTAAATAGTAGACATCATTATCATGTTGTTGAAAAAGATTATTTCCATATTGATGCTTATTCAAAAGATGGTTTAATAGAAGCAATCGATATTCCTAATCATAAATTTGCGTTAGGGGTACAATGGCATCCTGAAACGATGATTCATTATGATGATTTAATGAAGAAAATATTTGACACTTTTATAAAATCCTGTAAACATTAAATTTGTAAAGTTATGTATAAAAAGTTGGTTTTTTACCTTCTTTTTTTATTTTGTTTTGATAGTATGCTATAATTTAAGAGAGCCTAAGAAGTTCTCTTAGGGCTTTTTTATTTTTTGAGGAGGAAGTATTTTTATGGCAAAATTTGTATTTGTAACAGGAGGAGTTTGTTCAGGACTTGGAAAAGGAATTACGGCATCTAGTATAGCCTTATTATTAAAAGCAAAAGGATATAAGGTTTTTATGCAAAAGTTTGACCCTTATATGAATGTGGATCCAGGAACCATGTCACCAATACAACATGGAGAGGTATTTGTAACGGCTGATGGTTGTGAAACGGATTTAGATTTAGGTCATTATGAAAGGTTTATTGATGAAGAATTAAACTATACCTCTAATATTACGAATGGAAAAATTTATTCCAGTGTGATTGAAAAAGAACGTAGAGGAGATTTTTTAGGAGCAACTATTCAAATTGTGCCACATATTTCCAATGAAATTAAAAATAAGATTTATGAAGCGGGAACGACGAGTGGTGCAGATATTGTCATTACAGAAATTGGTGGAACTGTTGGGGATATTGAATCTTCGGTTATGATGGAATCATTAAGACAATTTCGATTAGAACAGGGGAAAGAAAATACTTTCTTTGTTCATACGACTTTAGTTCCTTATTTATATGGTTCTAATGAATTAAAAACGAAACCAACTCAAAATAGCATTATTGAATTAAGAAGATTAGGAATTCAACCAGATGTTGTGGTTACTCGCGCACCTATTGATTTAGGGGAGGCTGTTAAAAAGAAGATTGCCTTATTTGGTAGTATTCCTCAAGAAAATATTATTGAAGCAAAAGATGTTTCTAATATTTATCAAATTCCCATTAATTTTCACAAACAAAATATTGAAGAGATTATTTTAACTCAATTTGGATTAAAAGTGACTAAGAGTGATTTGACCGCTTGGCAAAATTTACTAGATACCGTTGAAAATTTAAAAGGGGAAGTAGAGATTTCTTTAGTTGGCAAATATGTAGAATTAGAAGACGCCTATCTTTCTGTGAAAGAAGCATTAAAAGCAGCAGGATACCAATATAAAACAAAAGTAAAAATAAATTGGGTTGATAGTGAATCTTTGGAAAAAGAAGGAACAAATTTAAAAGAAGTATTTAAAAATAGTAGCGGTATCTTGGTTCCTGGTGGTTTTGGTAGCCGTGGTATTGAAGGAAAAATTTTAGCCTGTCAATATGCTAGAGAAAATAAAATTCCTTATTTGGGAATTTGTTTGGGAATGCAAATTGCTGTAATTGAATTTGCTAGACATGTTTGTGGCTTAAGTGATGCTTCTTCCAAAGAATTTAATGAAGTGTGTCCAAATCCTGTAATTGATTTAATGGCTGATCAAAAAGCAGTGATTAATAAAGGTGGTACTTTAAGATTAGGAAATTATGAATGTAGGTTACAAAAGGGAACTTTAGCATATAAAGATTATGGTTGTGATACGATTTATGAAAGACATAGACATCGTTATGAGTTTAATAATAAGTATCGTGAATTATTAGAAAGCAAAGGTATGATTTTTTCAGGTATCAATCCCGAAAGTGGATTAGTAGAAATTATTGAGTTACCTGACCATCCACATTTTATAGCTAGCCAATTTCATCCTGAATTTAAAAGTAGACCAACGAAATCCCATCCATTATTTTCATCATTTGTAAAGGCAAGTATGGATTATCAAAAAGTAAATAAAAAGTAATATCAATTTTTAAATTAGAAAAGTATTGATGTTAAAAAATGATAATATTAAAATTTAGGTATTGACTTTTGTAATGTAGTAATGATATGATTAAGTCACTGATGCAGTTTATGCCTATCAAACTGTATTAAGTGATTGTATGGGGCATTAGCTCAGCTGGGAGAGCGCCACGTTTGCACCGTGGAGGTCAGCGGTTCGATCCCGCTATGCTCCACCATATTTGTATTGATCTCGGATAGAAATCCGAGTTTTTTATTATCATAAAGTATTTCTATATTCATTAGAAATTAATATTAGGGGAAATTTTATGTTTGATTTAGATGCAATAGAAAAGGATTGGCAGGAACATTCTTTTTGCTTAAATGAAGAAGATATTATCGAAATATTTCGCTCTGAAGGTGCAACATTAAATAAATATTTGGCAGAAATAAATGAATATAGGCAAAAAACACATGTGGAGATAGAAATATCACCGGAAGAACGATTGTTAGCAAATATTTTTGGTGATTCAGAAATTCAGAAAAAAATAGAAAATGCCGACCAACTTCGTGAAAAATTAGAAAAAGAATTTCCATTTCCAGTTAAAAAACATCTAAGCAAAGAAAACCAAAAAAGGGTAGTGGAAGGATGCTTAGATATGGTATTTGATTCTACTAGAGAATGGTATGATTTTTTTAATGGTAATCTATCTATGGAAAAAATTTATTATGTTTGTCTAGAAGCACTGATGAATAGTGTGAAGTATGCTGTTCATTGTGAGAAACCTATTTTTCGATTATATATTTCTAAGAGCATTACCAGAAATATTATTAAACATATTGCGAAATGGGAACATCTTTCTTATCGAGAAGTTTACGAAATAGTTTTTAATATTATTAATGATGATGCTTTCTTTTTCGAGAAAAAAAATATATCTTGTCACTATGAAAATATAGAAGAATCCCAAAAACCATCCAAAATATTTCATCATCTAAGAAATGAGACGGATGAATTTAACTATGTAAATCAAGTATCTTCTAATGAATTTATGAAAGATTATAATCAAGTGTTAAGTACTTTAGATGACGATTCTAGGATGATTATGCAATTGTCTTTTGATCAAAATGGTTATCGAGGATTAACAAGTCGTGAGATTGCAGATTATTTAGGTATTGATTGTGAGAGAGTTTCAAATATTAGAAGGAAAGCTATCAAGACGCTTCGAAAAGATCCTGTATTACAGGGTTATTTATCTAAAACAATCTAATAGATTCTATCAGCGAAATAAATTGCTCTAATCAAAATTTAGATGATTGATTCTTGAATATTGTACCAATTATGAATAATAGTTCTGTTGACTTTTTGTGAAAAAAAAAGTAAAATAAGATAAATTTATTGGGGTGAGGCATGTGAAAAGAGCTAAGGATGTACCTATTGATTTTGTAGTACTTTGGGTAGATGGAAATGATTCCAAATGGTTGAAGGAAAAGAATCGATATTTAAACTCTAATGGTGATTCTAATGTCAATCGTTTTCGTGATTGTGAAAATTTACAGTATTTATTTAGAGGTATTGAAAAATATGCCAGTTGGGTCCATAAGATTTTCTTTGTAACATGGGGACATGTACCTACTTGGTTAGATACTAAAAATCCCAAAATTAGAGTGGTAAAACATGAAGAATTTATTCCCAAAGAATATTTACCTACCTTTAATTCTAATGTCATTGAATTGAATTTACATCGAATTCCCGATCTATCAGAACAATTTGTATTATTTAATGATGATTTATTTATTTTAAAAACTTTAAGGAAAGAGGACTTTTTTAAAAACGGTTTACCTGCTGATACCTACGTAGAATATACGCAATTAGCATCTTTTTATAATGATACTTACTATTTTATGAAAGCTAATATCTTGGCTATTATTAATAAACATTTTAAGAAACCAGAAGTTGTTAAAAAAAATCGGTTTAAAATGTTACATCCGAAATATGGAAATTTTAATTTTAAAACTTTACATTGTTTGAGATTTAAGAAAAAGTTTTGTGGTTTTTGGAATTTTCATACTGCTCAAGCTTATTTAAAACAGACATTCGAAAAAGTGTGGTCAATAGAAGGAGAGGCTCTTGATTATGCCTGTCATAATCGATTCAGAACTTCTACAGATTTGGGTCATTACTTATGTAGGTATTGGCAATTGATGGAAGGAAATTTTGTTCCTAAAAAAGATCAGACAAAATATTTTATCTACTTAGATGATAATCAAGAAGCATTAGATGCTATTTTAAAACAAAAATATCAAGTAATATGTATTAATGATGCCTATACCCATATTGATTTTGATAAAGCTAAAAGAGAAATTAATCAAGCTTTAGATACTATCTTTCCTAAAAAATCTCAATTTGAAAAAAATAAAGAGGATGGCCATGAAAAAAGAAAAAGAAAAAATTGATATGGTTCTTTTATGGGTAGATGGAAATGATCCAAAATGGCTAAAAGAAAAAAAGAAATATCTCGAAAAAGGAGATTCTAGAAAAAATCGTTTTCGTGATTATGATACCTTACAGTATTTATTTAGAGGAATTGAGAAATATGCTAGTTGGGTTCATCAAATTTTCTTTGTAACGTGGGGACATGTACCTATTTGGTTAGATACTAAAAATCCCAAAATTAGAGTGGTAAAACATGAAGAATTTATTCCCAAAGAATATCTACCTACCTTTAATTCTAATGTAATTGAATTAAATTTACACCGTATTCCCGATTTATCAGAGCATTTTATTTTATTGAATGATGATTTATTTTTTTTAAGAAAAGTAGAGCCAGAAGATTTTTTCCAAATGGGACTACCTAATGATAGTTATATAGAATATTGTAAAAAGAACTGTAGTAATCGCTACCAACAGATTAGAAATAATAATTTTCAAATTTTAAATTTTTATTTTCATAAAAGAGAAATGATAAAAAGTAATTTAGGAAAATATCTTCATTTTCAGTATGGAATTTATAATTTTCGTAATTTGCTCTTTTTAGGGAAGAAACAATATTATGATCTTATGAATTATCATCTAGCACAGTCTTATTTGAAAAGTACTTATGTAAAAGTATGGAATCAAGAATCCGATGCCTTAACAACATCTTGTTATAATCGATTTCGACAAGATACCGATATTGGTAGAGGTATTTTTAGATATTGGCAATTATTGAGTGGAAAATTTATACCATACCATCCGTTAGGAAAGTATTTTGTTTTAAAAAATGATAATCATTTGTTAATGAAAGTAATTAAAAACAGAAAATATAAATTGATATGTATTAATGATAGTGATCCTAGCATTGATTTTGAAAAGGCAAAGTTAGAAATGAAAAGGGCCTTTGAAATGGTTTTCCCAGATAAATCTTTGTTTGAAAAATAACATATAAATATGAATAAATTCATTCGTTAAGATTGAAAAACAATTGAAACTATGCTAATATAGATAGTGTTATTGCCCCATAGCCAAGTGGTAAGGCAGTAGACTCTGAATCTATTATGCGTTAGTTCGAATCTAACTGGGGCAGCCAATAGACATAAATCCTTAGAGATAAGGATTTTCTTTTTTTGATTGTGTTCTTTCCAAAAATATTATAAAATAAGATAGAAAAAGGATGTGTTACCATGACAAATAAAGAATTAGCAGATATCATGTTTCCTGATGTCGTTCATGATGTTAGTTATTATGAAAATTTATATCCAGAAAGAAATTTGCCAGAAGGTGCTGTAGTTTCGCGTTTCGCACCAAGTCCAACTGGATTTGTTCATATGGGAAGTTTATTAGCTGCTTTTATTGCAAGTAAAGTTCCAAAAGAAACAAATGGAGTTTTTTATTTAAGAATTGAAGATACGGATGGAAAACGTAGTGTAGAAAATGGAGTACAGGGAATCATCGATGATTTAAAAAACTTCGATATTGAAATTGATGAAGGGGTCATTTCTGAAACGGAACAGAAAGGTGCTTATGGTCCATATATTCAAAGTGAAAGAAAAGAAATTTATCATACTTATGCCAAACATTTAGTAGAAGAAGGACTTGCTTATCCATGTTTTTGTACCCAAGAAGAAATTGATAATATGCGTAAGATGCAAGCATTAAATAAAGAAAGAATTGGAATTTATGGTAGTTATGCAAAATGCCGTTTTTTAACGAATGAAGAAAGAATAGAAAAAATAAAAAATGGCGAACCTTATATTGTGAGATTAAAATCACCTGGAGATTTTAATAAGAAAATAGTTTTAAATGATTTAGTTCGTGGTAAAATCGAATTTCCAGAAAATGATATGGATATTGTTTTAATTAAAAGTGATGGTCTTCCTTTATATCATTTTGCTCATGTTATTGATGATCATTTAATGCGTACTACTCATGTATTAAGAGGAGAAGAGTGGATTTCTTCTACACCAATTCATCTACAATTATTTCAAGTATTAGGATTCCAAGCACCAAAATATGCACATCTTGGTGTGATTATGAAAATAGATGAAGATGGTACGAGAAGAAAATTATCTAAAAGAAAAGATCCTGAAGCTGCTGTTAGTTTTTATCATGAACAAGGAATACCAGTAGAAGCGGTAAAACTTTATCTAATGACGATTGCAAATTCTAATTTTGAAGGTTGGTGGGATCAAAATCCAACTCTTGGAATTGATGATTTTAAATTTGACTTCAAAAAAATGAGTTTAAGTGGATCTTTATTTGATTTAGAAAAACTATTAAATATTTCTAGAAGTTATATTAGTCGTCTAACTGCTATAGAAGTTTATGAAAAAGCACTTGTTTGGGCAAGAGAATTTGATGTAGAATTTGCTTCGATTTTGGAAAAGTATAAAGATTATTCTATTTCTATTCTGAATATTGAAAGAGAACAGAAAAAACCAAGAAAAGACTTTGAAGCCTTTTCTACCATTAAGAAAAATATCTGGTATATGTATGATGAATATTTTACTGGGAATTTAACTTATGATTTTGGAAAAATAACGGATAAAGAAGAAATTAAGGCGATTCTTTCTACTTATCTAAATCAATATTTTAATGAAAAAGATGACAAGGAAACTTGGTTTGCTAAAATTAAAGAGTTATCTACTAAAATTGGATATTGTAGTGATATGAAAGAATATAAATTAAATCCAGATGCTTATAAAGGTAGTGTCGCTGATGTTTCTACGGTGATTCGCGTTGCTACTACAACTAGTTCTATGACTCCTGACTTATATGAAATATTAAGATTATTAGGAAAGGATAGAATAGAAAAAAGATTTCAAAAATTCATTTAGAAGAGATTTTCTCTTCTTTTTCTTTTAAAATGAAAAAAGATATTATATAATATTGTTAGTATTGGAGGTTAGAAAATATGAAAAAGAAAACAATTTTTGCGATAGGAATTGTCGTTGTTATTATTGCTGTCATTATAGGTATTTTCTTTATAAATTTCAATCATCAGAATAATGAAAATGAAGATGCAAAAAAATTTAGTAAGGAGTATACTCAGGTAGATAAAAATAATGTTTATGTGTATCGTGAAGTAGATGATATTATTAATATTTTAGAAAAGGGGACTGGTATTGTATATTTAGGATTTCCGGAATGCCAATGGTGTCAACGATATACAAAATATTTAAATGAAGTAGCTCAGGATATGGGATTAACTAAAATTTATTATTATAATATTAGAGAAGATCGTGCTAATAATACCGAAAATTATTTAAGAATTGTGAAGATATTACAAGATTATTTACAATTAGATGAAGAAGGTCATTCTAGAATTTATGTTCCAAGTGTAATTGCTTTAAAGAAAGGTGAAATTGTTGGCTTTGACGATGAAACAGCTTGGGATACGAAAGGATTCTCTACTCCTGATGAATATTGGAATGAGGATGAAGTTAAAGAATTAAAAGATAAATTAGAAGTTATGATTTCGAATACAGAAAGTAATATATGTACAGAATGTGAGTAAATGTGCGAGATTAGAAAGGAATCGGTATGACATTTGAAGAAGAATTTAGATTATTAGTAAGTGGTTACTATGGTATCTATGAAATGGATGAATATGAATTAAAAGTTTATGTATTAAAACAAATTGAAGATTATATTAGAGATTTTATCTTAGAGAATCCGATTCCTTCTTTTCCTTATCATGAAGTAGCGCAAGAATTAGAAAAAGCACCCATAAAAACAAAATTACAAGATAGCCTTTTAATTTTGAACCGTGTAAAAGCACCATTAGAATTAAGTTTATTGATTCGTAGAAAGTTAAATGAAATGAAAAAGTAATCGCAATAAGGCAATGAAAAAATGAAGAAAATGTAAAAAAAATATTTCCTTTTTTAATTTTTATGCTATACTATAAGAGTAATTCAAATTTTGGGCTGTTAGCTCAGTTGGTAGAGCAACTGACTCTTAATCAGTGGGTCTAGGGTTCGAATCCCTAACAGCCCACCAAATTTGTATTAAGATCCATTATTTAAAATTTGAATAATGATCTTTTTTTATTGCCGACTTAGCACAGTTGGTAGTGCAACGCACTCGTAACGCGTAGGTCGCTGGTTCAAATCCGGCAGTCGGCACCAGATAGATACTAAACTCGGACTAGTACAGTTCGAGTTTTAAAATGTATAATTTTATGCTAAAATATTTATAGATTGAATTGATGTATATGTCAATTTGGAACACACACTTGTACTTTGTCAATGTCAAAGTATGAATTAAAAATAAGGAGTTATAACAATGAATAATAAAATAGTAGTTAAAAATCTAAATAATATAGATTCAAAATATA
>CANQBE010000028.1 GCA_947589515.1 uncultured Bacilli bacterium | reverse complement strand
TTATTTGTTACTAACTTGTCATCATACTTTAAGTTGCATTTAACTTTAAAAAGTTGCGTTTACTTTTAAATTTGAGCATGAAAAAAGAAGCATAGGCTTCTAATTTAAATTATTTTTTAATTCTTTTAAATTTTTTAAAAATTCATTAGCTTCCGTTAATTCTTTATCTACAATAGCCTTTGGCTCCAAAGGTTCTTTCTGAATTCCATAAACAGGAGAAATAACAGGGCTACTTTTGAAAGTTGATGGCTTTTGTTGATTAACTTTAGGTTCTGATTGCATAGAAAAATCTTTTAATTTTACAGTCTTGTTCTCTTCTTTTGAATTTACATCCTGTTCTTCTTTTAATTGATATAATTCTTCTAGATTAATAGGAATTTGATTATCTTCCAAATATTGTGTTTTTTCATTTTCGGTATATAATTTATCATAAGATTCTTTTAATTCATGATAACTAATAATCGCATTTTTTTCCTGCTCTTCTTCAAATTTTTTATATTTATCTTCTTGAATCTGTTCTTCAATTTGTGCTTGTTCTAACGCCTTAGTAATTTCTTCTACTCTAATTTGCGCTTGGGTTTTTTCTAAATCTGTTTCTTGATAAGATTCTTCTAAATCACTGAAAATATCTTTCATAGAATCGGTATGATCCTGGAATTCATCGCTAGCAATCACAGAAGTTTCTTCAAGTGGTAGTACCATTTGTTCTTCGGTAGGATGATGAATTTCAATCACTTCAGAAGAAGGTTCATGATTCATTTCTTTTTGCATTGTTTCTGCAATCACATCATCAGGACTAGCAATAATTTTCATATTTAGGGTATCAAATAAACTTTTTTGTCGATTCTTACTTTCTCTTCTATCGATCACAATAATCACAATAATTAAAAGAATGACTAAAGCAATTAAACCATATACGAAAAATAATTCCATATTAGTATTATTTACTAACATATTTTCCATAACTTCACCCCAAATCTAAATACCGAATCACACTCATAATAAATAAAGATGCTGTTTCTGTTCGTAAAACAGTCTTTCCTAACGAAATCGGTAGAAATTGATTTTCTAAAAAATTTTTTTCTTCCTCTTTGGTAAAACCACCTTCTGGTCCTATCACAAATAATATTTTAGCACCACTTGTTACCTTTGATAATACTTTTTTCAAATTTTGACTATTTTCATTTACAGTGCATAAAAATTTCATGTCATAATCTGACAATTTTACTAAATTGGATAAATTCATACAAGAAGTTACAACAGGAATCATTTTTCTTTTAGATTGTTCGGCTGCTTCTTTTACTACTTTTTGCCACCTTATCATTTTTTTATCCTGTTTAGTATCTAGTTTTAAGATAGAACGTGTTGCTTCATACGGAATAATTTGAAATACTCCTAGTTCCGTACATTTCTGTAAAATCATATCCATTTTCTGTTCTTTTACCAAAGATTGTACAATGGTAATTTGATAAGATAATTCTCGCTCTTCTTCGATAAGTTCCACAATTTTAGCTTTTACCAAAGGCTCTAATTCTACAATTTCACACAAATAAGTATGATTTTGACAAATAATTTCTATAGAATTAGAAACCTCCATGCGCATCACTTTGACAACATGATAACTATCATCTTCAGAAAGAGTAAAAATTTGATGTTCCTGCTTTTCACAAAAATATCGTTGCATCAAAATCACCTAACCTTTATTAAAAAAAAGAAAAGAATTAATCACGATAATTTTTATAAAATTCTTCTCTAAATTCTAAGACTCTATCTTCTTTAATGGCTTGTCTTAATTGTTCTGTTAAACGAATTAAAAAACGAATGTTATGAATGGATAATAATCTTCCACCTAATGCTTCTTCTACATTAATTAAATGTCTAATATATGCTTTTGTATAATTTTGACAAGTATAACAGTCACAATCTTCTTCAATTGGCGTAAAATCTTCTTTATATTTTGAATTTTTAATATTCATTTTTCCATATTTGGTAAAGGCATTCCCATGGCGAGCAATCCGAGTCGGTAATACACAGTCAAACATATCAATGCCACGAATGACACCTTCAATAATATCGCTTGGCTCTCCTACTCCCATTAAATAACGTGGTTTATCTTTTGGCAAATAAGGAATTGAGTAATCGATAGCTTTATACATATCTTCCTTAGACTCATTATCATTAGCAACTCCGCCAATAGAATATCCGTCAAAATCTAATTTTACTGTTTCGATAGCCGAAAATTTTCGTAAATCTTCGTAAGCCCCACCTTGAACAATGCCAAATAAAGATTGTCTAGGATTGGCATGTACTTTTTTACCACGCTCTGCCCAACGTAATGTCCTTTCAATACTATTTTTCATATAATCATAACTAGCACTAGCAGGTGGGCATTCATCAAAACTCATCGCAATATCACTATCTAGTTTATTTTGAATTTCAATCGATTTTTCTGGAGTTAAAAATAATTTAGAGCCATCGATATGACTTTTAAAGTGAACTCCTTCTTCGGTAATATCTTTAGGCTTTGCTAAAGAAAAAACCTGATAACCACCACTATCTGTTAAAATAGGACCATGGTAATTCATAAATTGATGAAGTCCACCTGCTTTTTGAATTAAATCTTCACCAGGTCTTAACCACAAATGATAAGTATTTGCTAAAATGACACCAGAATGCATATCATATAATTCTTCTGGTGTTAGCATTTTAACAGTTGCTCTCGTTCCAACCGGCATAAACATAGGAGTCTCTACGATTCCATAATTCGTTTCAATCGTACCAAGTCTAGCTTTGGTATTTTTTTCTTCATGTAATAAAGTATATTTAATTTTCATATTATCTACTCATTTCTATTTCTATCATATTGAATGAACATACTATCTCCAAAGGAAAAAAAGCGATATTTTTCTTTCACAGCTTCTTGATAGGCATGTAAAATATTTTCTCTACCTGCTAAAGCACTTACTAGCATAATAAGAGTTGATTTGGGCAAATGAAAATTGGTAATTAAATAATCAATAGCCTGAAATTGATATCCTGGATAAATAAAAATATTAGTATTTCCCTGGCATGCTTGGAATTGATGATATTTCATCATAATGGTTTCTAAAGTTCGAACAGTAGTAGTACCAACAGCTATAATCTTTTTTCCCTCTTTTCTTGTTTTTGTCAGAAGATTAGCCGTTTCTTCATTCATTTCATAGTACTCGGTATGCATTTTATGATCTAAAATATTTTCTTCTTGAACAGGTCGAAATGTACCCAGTCCAACATGTAAAGTAATATAAGCAATATGAATACCTTTTGCTTTAATTTTTTCTAATAATTCTTGTGTAAAATGAAGTCCTGCTGTTGGTGCCGCACTACTTCCTATATTTTTGGCATATACTGTTTGATAGCGGGATTGATCTTCTAATTTTTCATGAATATAAGGTGGAAGTGGCATCGTTCCTAAGTGTTCTAAAATTTCTAACAAAATACCATCATAAATCAAACGATATTTCCGAATTCCTTCATCCTGCTCTTCGATGCATTCTGCTTTTAATTCGCCATTACCAAAAACAATCGTAGTACCTACATGCACTCTTTTAGCAGGTCTAGTCAAACATTCCCAAGTATTATCTTGAATATCTTTTAATAATAATACTTCAATCACAGCATGAGTATCTTCTTTAATACCAATAAGACGAGCTGGTAATACTTTGGTATCATTTAAAACTAAAGTATCTCCTGCTTCCATATAATCTAAAATATCCGGGAAAGAACGATGTTGAATTTTCCCGGTATTTTTATCTAAAACTAATAGTCTAGATGCATCTCTTTTTTGTAAAGGTACTTGAGCAATTAACTCTTCTGGTAAATCATAATCAAAATCTTCTAGTTGCATAACTATTCCTACTTTCTATTTTACTAATTCATAATAATCTAAAGTTTGTATTTGTTGAATGGCATCATTCAAATATTTAGTAATCGTTTTATTATCGATTTTGGTTCGTTTTGTTTCAAAAAAACGATTAACTACTTTCTTTAAAATTTCCTTTCTAGTATCTAATTCTAAAGTCTTACAACGGATTGCATTTAATAATGCAGGATTGCCTACTAAAATAAGAGTATTTTTAATTTCAGAAATACTGCTATTTTGATAATAATCAGCCATGGTAAACAAACTACCTAAATCATATTGATCTAAAGAAATTTTACCAAATTCGATTAATCCAGATAAAGAGACAATATAAATGGTTTTTTCCTCAATAGGAACCAGTAAAGAATCCATAAAATCAACAAATTCTAATACTCTATTTTGTGTCTTTTCATCTAACAGTAATAATTTAGGAATTCCATTCCATTTTTCGATGTCATCTTTTTCATCCAAAATAGTAAACTTTTCATCAATAATTTCATTAATTCTAGAAACTAACTGTTCTATATTAAATTTTTTTCCTGCTTCAAATAAACGTTCTTCCATTTTTATCACCCTTTATTCTTTCTTTTTATTCAAATAAATCACTCTGATATTCAATTTGCAAATGTTCATAGGCAAGTGGAGTGGCTACTCTTCCACGAGGAGTTCTCTTTAAAAAGCCTTGTTGCAATAGATATGGTTCATATACATCTTCAATAGTAGTTACTTCTTCACCAATAGATGATGCAACAGATTCAATACCAACGGGTCCACCATTAAATTTTTTAATAATGGCTAGCAATAATTGATGATCGGTATCATCTAATCCTTTGTCATCGATTTTTAAACGATCCAAAGCTTTTTTGGTAATCTCCAAATCAATTATACCATTTCCTTCGACTAAAGCAAAGTCTCTTACTCTTTTAAATAATCGATTGGCAATTCTAGGAGTTCCTCTACTACGACTGGCAAGTTCTAAAGCTGCCTCTTCTTCTATTTCTACATTCAGTACTTTTGAAGTTCTTTTAACGATTTTTACTAGTTCATCGATAGTATAGTATTGAAGTTTCGCAATAATTCCAAAGCGATCTCGTAAAGGAGAAGTTAAATCCCCTGCTCGCGTTGTTGCTCCTACTAAAGTAAACGGTGGTAAATTAATACGAATACTACGACTATTTCCTTCTCCACCAATCATAATATCTAATACAAAATCTTCCATAGCAGGATATAAAATTTCTTCAATATAAGATGGCATACGATGAATTTCATCAATAAATAATACATCATTAGGCTCAAGCGTTGAAAGAATAGCTGCCAAATCACCAGATTTTTCAATACTAGGACCACTCGCTGTTTTGATATTGACACCCATTTCATTCGCAATAATATTGGCTAACGTTGTCTTTCCTAAACCAGGTGGCCCATATAATAAGACATGATCTAGAGATTCTCCTCTCATCTTAGCAGCCTCAACGTAAACTTTAATATTTTGTTTCACATCTTCTTGTCCAATATATTCTTCTAAATAAAGAGGACGAATACTAGCATCCACTAGTTTATCTTCTTCTAATTCTTCTTCTGTTATAATTCTATCATCCATAATTTACCTCCTAACTATATAATCGAAAGGTTCTTTTAAACCATCTTTTTCTTCTTCCTCCCAATCATAAAAGACAAATCCTTGTTTTTCATAATCTTCTTTAATCTTCTTGGTAACTGGTGACAACATTTTTTCAAAACCAATCATGTATTGATCAGAATTGACGGATAAAAAACCAAATTGTCGAATTAGTAAAATAAGAAGATATTGATTAGCATCGTAATAGTGATACAAATATTTACTATGTAATAGTAATTGATGAAAAATAGTAGTTGCTGTTAATTCATGATTTTCTTTTTCTAAATCATAAGCAATCATTCGATAACCATTAGGATGAATCATACAATATCCCAAATGAACATCTTGTACTTTTTCAATATGTAAACTATGATCAGAACAAGCAACCATATATGGTAAATTACCACCATTATAAATTCTAATCGCATAATCTTCGATAGATTGATAAGTAATCTCCTGTAAATCTTGTGCCTTTACTTGATACAAAAAATGATGAACACATTTTAAGAAAGTATTTTCTTTTAGTAACGGATTCACAAATACATAATTTAATTCAAACATCAGAAAATCAAAAAAAGGAGAAAAATAAGTATAATTTTGTTGAAATTTTTGAAATCGTTGATAATTTTCAGGACTAAGACATAACTGTTCACAAAAGAACGAAACCTCATCATAATTCATTTCTATTTTTTGATTATCAGGTGTTAAAAAACCTACTTTAATATCATTACCCATATCATCCCTACTTTAACAACAATTTTAATGCTTCTTTGACCTGTTCTTCAATCGATAAATTTTGATTCACTTTTACAACAACCGACTTAATTTCCTTTTCTTTATAACCTAAACCTTTTAATACTTCAATTAATTCTTCATAACTAGCATGATTGGTAGTAGATTCAATACCAGCAATAGTTATTTTTCCTTTTAAATCTAAAATAATTTGTTTAGCAACCTTATCTCCTATTTTAGGAAACTTCTTTAAATATAAAATATTTTCTCTTTCAATAGCATCCATAATTCCAGAAATAGAACCCGTTGCCAAAATAGGTAAAGCCATTTTAGGTCCCAATCCTTTTACACTAATTAACTTTAAAAACATTTCTTTTTCTTCTTTTGTTTGAAAACCATATAAACTATTTTCATCTTCACGAATATATTGATAAGTATATACTTTACAAGTTGTTCCTATATCAAAAGAATAAGGATTGGGCGTAAAAATTTGAAAGCCAATACCACCTGCTTCTACAACTACATAAGTACTTTCAATATCGGTAACCATTCCCAAAATATAATTATACATACAATCCTCCATAACTATACCAATATTATATAATATTTTTAGGCTAAATAAAAGAAAAATGCTCATATTCGAACATTTTTTTGTATAAAAACAATTTTTACCTGTTAACCTTCCATAATTTGAAAATGATTACCACTATCTAAATATAAAATTCCTTTTTTTCCTTCTAATTTTTCTAATACTTCTTCATAATAATTAATCTGAGTAAATTTCGTTAAAGTTAAATACACATAATTACCATCACTCATATATAATAGAAAACGATCTTCATCTTGTTCATTGGGATAATAACGAATTTCCGAAATCAATGACTTAACATTTTCTGTTACCTGATTCATACCTTTTAAAAAACTATCATATTTGGTATCAGGAACATAATTTAATAAAATGGGTACTACATATTGCGAATGATCATCTATTTCTTTTTTATTTTCTAAAACGATCATTTGATTTTCTTCACGACGAAACAAAATATTCTCTTCTTCTACAGTAATATGAATTTCTAAAGGTAATTTTTTAGTAATCTTGACTTCTTTAATATAATCATTTTGTTCCAATTCTTTTTTCATATGAGAAACGGTTGTTTTTAAAAAACTAGGATAATTCTGAATTCCAGCCAGTTCTATAATTTCTTGATCAGTTAAGTAATGGTTTCCAAAAATATAAATATTTCGAATGGGAATTAAAGATAATAAATATAAAATTCCGAATAGTAGTAAAATAACCAAGATGAGAATGAAAAATGGTAAAATCTTAAATTTGGATTTTTTCTGTTTCTTTTCTTTCATATATTACTCCCAATTAATAAATTCCTGCTCGACCACTAAATCAATACCATAGTTTTCCTTAACCACTTGCTTAATAAATTCAATAAGTTCTTTAATGTCAGATGCTTTTGCATCATGATAATTAATGATAAAGTTAGCATGTTTTTCACTAACTTTGGCTCCACCTTTGGTTAATCCCTTATAACCTAAATCTTCAATTAATTTACCTGCAAATAAATCTTTTGGATTACGAAATACACTACCAGCAGAAGGATATTCCAATGGTTGAGACTCTAATCTTCTTTTTTTACGATCTTGGACTAATTGTTCAATTTCTTCTTTATTTCCCTTTTTTAATTGTAGAGTAGCCTCTAAACAAATATAATCTTTATGTTGTTTCAAAAAGGAAGTACGATAATGAAAATTAAGTTCACGATTCACCATAGTAATCACAGTCATTTTTGGGGTGAGCACTTTTACTTTAGACACAACATATCCCATATCACTTTTATAAGCTCCTGCATTCATATAGATAGCACCACCAATACTTCCCGGAATTCCCGTTGCAAATTCTAAACCCGTTAATCCCCTTCTCACAGATTGAGAAGCAACTTTCATTAAAGAAGCACCTGCTCCACAAGTAACTTTATTTTCTTCAAATTCAATTTTGTCAAATTCATCTAATTTAATAACTACACCATCATAAACAGAATCACTAAATAATACATTAGAACCATTTCCTAATACCATATATTGAATATGATTAGCCTTTAACTTTTTAATGAGCATTACTAAGCAATCAATATTTTTAGGAAATACCATAACTCTAGCAATACCACCCACTTTATAAGTAGTATATTCTTTCAAAGAAACATCAGTGAGTATTTTCCCTAAATCCATTTTTTTTAATTCTTTTATCAACTCTGTCATTTTCTATCACCATTTATTAACTTTTTCAAAATATCATATATTTTACTAGCACTTTCACAGTTTCCTAGTTTACGTGCATTTTGACTTAATTCTTGATATAAAGATTGATCTTCGAAAATATGATCAATAGTAGATACCAGTATTTTTTTATCAAAATCTTTCTCTTCTATTATAACAGTTGCTTTTCTTTCTTCAAGACTTTTTGCATTTTTTAATTGATGATTATGAGTAACATAAGGACTAGGAATTAAAATACTAGGAATTCCTAAGGCTGTAATTTCGGCAATACTACTAGCACCAGCACGAGAAACAATCAAGTCAGTCTTTTTTAATACTTGGGCCATATGATCAAGATAGGAAACAATTTTTACATTACTAGGACATTTTGCCTTTTTATATTCTTCATAATAGGATTTTCCTGTGACAAAAATGACTTCATAATTTTTATTTTGAAATAGTGATAAAGTCTCCTTTAATTTTCGATTCATGGTGGTAGAACCTAATGATCCCATGACAATCAACACTAACTTTTTATTGGTACTAAGAGAAGGAAATAAATCCTTTTTAGAAACCTCTTTCGCATAAAATACTTCTTCACTTCTAGGATTTCCTGTAAATTCTACTTTTCCTTTTGGAAAATAAGACATCGAATCAGGAAGACTCACACCGATTTTATCAGCATAATGACTTAAAAATTTATTGGAAAGTCCAGGAATAGAATTTTGTTCATGAATAAACGTTTTATAGCCTAATTTTTTAGCACTATAAACAACTGGAGCTGTTACATATCCCCCTACTCCAATCACAACATCAGGCTGAAATTCCTTCAATTTTTTCTTTAAAATTTTCACATTATCTAAATATTTTTTGATGACCTTGAAATTTTGAAAAGGATTTTTTCGATTAAAACCTTTCATTTCAATGCCAAAATAAGGAATCTTTTGTTCTGGAATAATAGTTGCTTCCATACGATCTGTAGTTCCAATATATAAAAACTGACTGTTAGGTTCCTTTTCTTTAATTTTATTAATAATAGCTAAAGCAGGATAAATATGCCCACCTGTACCACCAGCACTCACAATAATTTTCATTAGTTTCACATCCATATTCATTATAACATAATTATATGTTTTCCTATCCATTTTATTATTACATGGATGTCAATCTGTCAAAAATAGTTGACAAATATCATCATTTGTGATAAAATGGTAGCGTTGTTTAAATGAAGTACTATGAATAGTACTTCTATTTTTTTGATAGCAAAGGAGGGATATCATGAAACCTAGTATATATGGAAAATATCCAGGAAAGCTAAAAAATGATACAAACTATATTCAAAATTGTTCTGAGATAGAATTATTTATACAAGTAAATAAATATTATGGACTTTTTCAAATGGTAGAATATTACAGCAAAATGAAAAAATTTTATCAAATAACAGAAGATGAAAAGATGATGAATTACTTTGAAGAATTAAGAAAACAAGAATTGGAAAAAAGTAATCTATTAAAAAACGAACCCCAAGAATTTCTTTATACCATGAATTACTGTCTATTACAAACATCACGTTTTGATACTAAAATAGTCTATAATCCAAAAGGACAAGTAGAAATCACCAAAGAATTTCAACAATGGTATCAAAATTGGCTAACTTATTTTCAAAATATGAGTATGGAAGATTTAATGATTTATCGTAAATGTTCTTATGAAGGAAAAAACCTACAATATTTCCAATTAAATAGAGAAATTTCTACGAAGGATATTTTGGAAAATCCAGAAAACAAAAATTCTTATCAATTAGTAAAGAAAAATATTAGACAAACTGCCTAATATTTTTTTATTTCAAAATATTCACTATTAGTAATTTCATAACCTTTCCTAGATAAACACTCAGGAATATAAGATAAAATCAAATACTTATCTTCTTCACTTTCTTTATCGAGTAATCCAGAATATAATTCAATTAACGTTTTGTGCTTAGTTTGGTTGTTTTTGGCTAATATGATTAACTGATCACAAATTTCTTCTGCTTTTTTCATATATATTTTATGGTCCAAGGGATTTCCTCCTTTATTTTGCACTTATACTTATTATAATGGTTATATAACCAATAGTCAATAAGCCAAATAAATTGGTAAAATTTACCATAGGAAGTGTTGAGATGGTAAAGGTCGAAATTGAAGGTGGATATTATTTATTTAAATTAAATGATATTTTACGTAAAAGAGAAATGAGTAAAAATCAATTAATGAGAGAAACAAATACAGATTTTAAAGTGATACAAAGAATTATAAAAGGCGAAATCACAAAATTAGATATCATTGTATTAGCAAGAATCTGTAACTATTTAAACTGCCATATTTCCGATATTATTGAATATTATCCAACTTTAAAAAAAGAATTAGAAGAAGTTTCAATGTAAACTTCTTCTAATTTTTATAAACATTTTAAGTTTGAAATCGCGAAATATTTAATAAGATACCAATACTAACTAAAGTAATTAGTACACTAGAACCACCATAACTTAGAAAAGGTAAAGTTTCTCCCGTGACAAATTCTTAGGTAATTGAAATGATTGGTAACATTTGCGAGGTAAATCATTTACTATTAAAAAAATTATCTATTAAAAGCGGAAAAAATTGTAACATTTTGGTCATGATTCATAAAATAATCTTCAATATATTTTTCGGTTTGATATAATTCACGACCTAATCTTGAAAAATCTTTTATAATGACACAATTCATTTTTTATTTCCCACTCATTCATAAAACTACCCCCAAAATTTATAGATTATCTTTTCTGTTGCTTAATATTTTTCCTGATGTCATTTCATGAGTAAGAGAAAAAGTTCCTAAACATTCAAAATTGTTATATGATGACAAAAGCATCGTATCATACTCGATTTCTAATTCATTTAACGTATGGCCAAATATTTCAATATAATCTTTAAATGTAGGCATTGTTTCTAGTTTATTAAGTTCAAAAAGCAAACTATTTGTATCTATACTATTTGAAGTAGATTTATTTAATTGTATTTGATAGCATATGTTATTGCCCAAGAATAATGAATAAAAATCATCAGCATTGGTAATCAATCTACCAAATTTAAAATTATATGTCAACCCACTTCGCAACAAATCAATATTATCCTGTGTTAATTTAAACTTTTTTGCTAATGCTAAATCATATTTTATATTAGAGCTATTTGTTAACTTTTCTACTATTGTAGTATCTGATCTTATTGTAGAAGAAGGTGTTAATACAAATATATTACCCTCTATATCTGATAACCATATTTTTATACTTTGTTCTTCATCAGTATTAGAAATATCATATAAATTTATTTCTGTTTTTCCCTCAAAATTTCCTGCTAGTTGCAAAAACTCTAAAATTCTTGAGTACAACTTTTGATTGTTTTTTAATTCTTCTAAAACACTCCTTAAAAATTCATCAGTAGTAAATAATGATATTCTTTTTTCAATTTTTTGTTTTTCCATTTTACCCCCTAATGTAAGATTTTTGTCCTACCTTTATTATCCGAAAAATAATGATCAATAGTTCCTGATATATAATCCATTTTATCTACCGAATATCTTTGGTCTATCGGTAATAAAATCATATTTTCAACCCAATTTATTTCTTCTTGAGTTGCTCCATTCCAAAGAACATTTGGCCAAAGTTTTACAGCATATATATTTTTTTCATTTAGATAATCTCTCAAATCATTTCCATCATCAACTAATAATGGATACATGAATGTCAAGTTCTTATTATCCAAATGTAATTTATTATACTTAGATAATTGTTCTAATAGTATTTTATAATTCTCTAATCTTTTTGTTAAAACTAAATTATAGTCTATGGCATTTAAGTAGTTTTTCGTAAAATTTGACATATATTTTAATTCTTCATTTTTAAAGTATTTATCAGCTTCCAAAAATGTTGGATAATGAAAATACTCACCGGTTTCATCTCTTGATACCATTTCTATTATTTTTTCTAAACTGCGTCCTGTTGGATAATTTGGATTATACGATAAATCTTCACTTATTATACAAGCTCCATCAGGAACTCCAAAATACTTTCTATAATTATAAATTACATCTGCATTATGCCTGTTTTTATCAAAGAAATCATGTGTATTATCTACAATTACATATTTATATTCTTCTATTAAATCATCAATTTTATTACACAACAGACCATAATAATTGACTAAGTACAAAAAGGTATGTTCATTAAGCTTTTTTTGATTTATGTCTAATGGCAAAAGGTTCCTATCTGTATGAAAATATTCAATTTTTACATTTTCTGCAATTGCTACTTCACTTAACGATTCACAAAGAAAATATGGAAGAAATAAAGTTGTAATATTTCTTTCTTTAATAATATATCTCAAACAATTTCTTCCAGAGCTTAGCATCAACTGAGTATTATGATAGCTATTACCAATTATTTTTTCGAACTTAAAATGGCAACCTATTTCTTCCATTACTATTAATCTTCCTTATCTTTCAAAAAATCTGCAAGTTCATGGTAGGCATCTGTGTTCCAAACTAAGCATCTTTCTTCATCAGGATAATTTCCCATTGTTTTATCATAGCCATCAGGGATAAATATAAAATCCCAACTCCATCCATAAGTACCAGATTTTTCTTTTGCTATTTTTCCTTTTGTAATTGATTTAAACACAATAGGATCTTTTCCATATTCACAATATGCAAATGCTTCAATAAAACAGGCATTACGATTTTCTTCATGTTCCAATAATTTTAACAAACCATCTTCACCAAGTTTTTCATCAACATAATGTGTATAAGGTCCAGGAAACCCATTAAGTGCCTCTACATACAAACCAGTATCATTTTTTAACACTGTGCATTTTAATTTCTCACTAGCCTCTTTTGCTGAATGCATTGCCACTTCTTCAACCGTATCGGCTTGAATTTCTGTTGTTTCCATCTTAACATTATCAACTTCAATACCAAGCGGTTCTAATATTTGCTTTGCACTTATGATTTTAGACCAGTTACCAGTAACATAAGTTATTTTTTTCATGTTATCACTCTCCCTATAATTAATTATAACATAATAATTGGTAATTTTTTTATGGTTGGTTTATTTTTTTTCTACTATGAATAACCAAAAAGCTTTTGGTTTAAACCATTTTTTTACTTCAAAAATTCTTCTATAT
>CANQBE010000027.1 GCA_947589515.1 uncultured Bacilli bacterium | reverse complement strand
TTATCAAACTTCAATTTTTAAAAGTTGCATAAGAAAACCTCTAGAAAAAATCTAGGGGTTTGTCTACACTCTGAGGACTATTTAAATAATAGTTCTTTTTCTTTTTTCTATTTTATGATATTATGTTAGTGATTTGAGGGATAACTATGGTTATGATAGGAAATGTAGAAATTAAACATAAAACTGTTTTAGCTCCCATGGCTGGAATTGGCAACTCTAGTTTTCGTAAAATTATTAAAAAAATGGGTGCTGGTCTTATTTATGCCGAGATGGTTAGCGATAAAGCCTTATTTTATAAGAATCAAAAGACAGTTGATATGCTTTATATGGAAGAATGTGAAAGACCAATTGCTCAACAGATTTTTGGAAGCGATAAAGAATCTTTTGTTGAGGCAGCTAAATTTATTTATGAACAAATGCACCCTGATATCATCGATATTAATATGGGGTGTCCAGTACCAAAAGTTGCTGTTAGAGCCCAAGCTGGTAGTGCTCTTTTAAAAAATCCTGAAAAAATTAGAGAAATCGTATCTAGTGTAGTTGCTTCTGTTCCTATTCCTGTTACGGTTAAAATAAGAAGTGGTTGGGATTTTGAACACATTAATGCTGTAGAAGTTGCTAAGATTTGTGAAGAAGCTGGTGCTAGCGCTATTTGTGTTCATCCTCGAACGAGAAGTCAAGGATATAGTGGAAAAGCAGATTGGTCTATTATCAAACAAGTGAAAGAATCTGTTTCCATTCCTGTTATTGGTAATGGGGATATCACAGATATCTATAGTGCTAAAAAAATGATAGATGAAACTGGGTGTGACCTTATTATGATAGGTAGAGGGGTATTAGGTAATCCTTGGTTAATTCGAGAGATTAATGCTTACTTAGAAGAAGGTATTATTTTAGAACCTCCTACTTCCATTGAAAAAATCGATATGTGTTTAGAACATTTACAGAACTTATATGAATTAAAAAATGAAAAATTAGCGGTGTTAGAAATTCGTAATCATATTGCTTGGTATTTAAAAGGAATGCCAAATTCAAATGAAATCAAGAATAAAATCTTCCTACAAAAGGATATTTCTGTTATAATAAAGATATTAAACGAATATAAAACTTATATTCAAAATTTAGAAAGTTAGGTGGGTTATATGCCAAGAAAGAAAAAAGAAGAAGTAATCGATGCTGTTATCGTTGAAGAGAAAAGTCCAAAAAAGAGGAATTCCAAACCAAAAGAACAACCAGAACCAACAAAAGTAGAAGTAGTAGAAACTAACCAGGAACAAGATAAACCTTATTTCTTTCCTAGATTAGTTGCTTATATTATCGATATCTTACTTGTCTCTGTTGTTTGTAGTTTTGTGATGCTTATTATTCCTGAAAATAAAAACTATCAAAAATATATGGATGAGTATGAACAAATTCAAACCAATTTTATTGCTGAAAAAATAACCGCTGAAGAATATATTAGTCAGTCTAGTAGTGTTGTTTATGATATTGATTATAGTAATGTATTATCGATGATTTTAGAAGTTGTACTCATTATTCTTTACTTTATTGTCTTTCAATTTTATAATAAAGGGCAGACTTTAGGTAAAAAGTTAATGAAATTAAGATTAATTAGCGCAAAAGATTCAGAACTTACTTTAAATCAAGTTGCGCTTCATGCATTAATTATTAATTCTATTCTTATTAATATCTTGGTCATTGGATCACTATTATTTTTAGGAAGAAATTATTACTATTATGCTAGTTCTTTTTTACAGTTTATTGCTATTATTATTGTGCTAACTACTTTATTTATGATTTTATTTCGTAAAGATGGCAGAGGGTTACATGATTTATTGGCAGGTACAAAAGTAGTTCAAGAAAAGTAGGAGGATTTATATGAGAAGTTTTTCAGAACAAGAGCTTGTTAGAAGAGAAAAAGTGGATAAAATTAGAGAGTTTTGTAATCCTTATCCAGAAAGATACGAAGTAAATTATTCTTTAAAAGAAGCAAGTACATTAGCAGACGAAGTTTGTGGTGTTCGTGTTGCTGGTAGAATTGTATTTATGCGTAAAATGGGAAAGATGAGTTTTCTGAAATTACGTGATATTGAAGGAGAATTACAGGTTTCTGTTAAGATTGATTTAGTAGGAGAAGAAAAATACGAATTCTTTAAAAATTATATTGATCTTGGTGATTTTATTGGTGTAGAGGGGGAAATGTTTACCACTCATACAGGAGAAAAAACTCTTCGTGCTAGCCAATTTGAATTTTTAGGAAAGGCCTTAAAACCTCTTCCAGAAAAGTTTCATGGGCTTACGGATTTAGAAGCATGCTATCGTCAAAGATATGTCGATTTAATTATGAATGAAGATACGAGAAAACGTTTTATTACGCGTGTTAGATTTATTCGTGAACTTCGTAATTACTTAGATAACTTAGGATATATGGAAATCGAAACACCTATTTTAAATAATAAAGCAAGTGGTGCTACTGCAAGACCATTTATGGCTCATCATAATGCATTAGACTTAGATGTTTATTTACGAATTGCTCCTGAAACTTATTTAAAAAGAGCAGTAGTTGGAGGAATTCCTAAAGTTTATGAAGTAGCAAGATGCTTTCGAAATGAAGGAATGGATGCTTCTCACTTACAGGATTTTACGATGGTAGAAGGATATCAGGCTTATTTTAATTATGAAGATAATATGAAATTTATTCAAAAGATGCTTCAAACAATCATTATGAATATTTTTGGAACTTTAAAAATTACTTTCGGTGATCAAGAAATTGATATGAGCGGTGATTGGGGAAAAGTTACTTTTAGAGAATTATTAATTCAATATGCTGATATCGATATAGAAGTTTATAATACCAAAGAAAAATTATTGGATATTATTAAGAGTAAGAAAATTGAAGTAGAAAGTGAGACACCACTTGAAAACTTAGGATTTGGAAATCTAGTTGATGTACTTTATAAAAAAGTTGCTAGACCACATATGTTAGGGCCTGTTTATTTAACGGAACATCCAACTAGTCTATCTCCTCTTGCTAGAAGTAATGATAGTAGGCCTGAAGTTAGTGATCGTTTTCAACTTGTCATTAATGGTGCTGAAATCGTTAATGGATATTCTGAACTTGTAGATCCTCAAGAACAAGAAAGACGCTTACTACAACAAGCAAGTTTAAAAGCAGCAGGTGATGAAGAAGCCATGGAAATGGATTACGATTATATTTCTGCTATGGAATATGGTATGCCACCTATTTCTGGTTGGGGAATGGGAATTGACCGTATTGTTCAACTGCTAACTGGTAGTGAAAGCATTCGTGATGTCGTTATGTTTCCACTTATGAAGCCAATTGATAAAGATTAATATCTGATAACTAACATGAAATTTTTATAAAATAAAGGGTAACAGAACGGTTATCTTTTATTTTTTCATAAAAATTTCACTTAAAATACTTTTTATTTTATGGTAAATTATGTATAATTAATATGGGAGGGTAAATATGAAGAAACATAATATTTTAAAAGTTATTTTATTATCTATATTGGTAGTAGTAATTTGTACTTGGATATTTCCATCTGCAACTTATAGTCAATATGGATTCCAAGTAGGAGATAGGGCACAAGTAGGACTCTTTGATGTATTTAGTGATTTTACGAATGGAGTATTATATAATTTTCCTTATGTCATCATGATAGTTCTAGCTACTGGTATTTTCTATGGGGTTAGTTATAAAATTCCCGCTTATCGTATTTTACTTGATAAGATTGTGGAAAAATTCAAAAAAAGAGAATCTATCTTCTTAGCATTATCTATGATATTAATTGCTGCTATCGTATCTGTTTCAGGATTATCTCTTGGTATGATTTTTATATTTCCACTAATCATATCTTTAATCTTATTAATGGGATACAATAAACTAGTTGCTGCTAGTGTCACTGTTGGTTCGACGATGGTAGGATTAATGGGAACAACTTTGGGTGTTTTTGCAACAGAATATATCAATTATGCTTTAAATATTGATTATAGTTCAGAAATTCTTACTAAGATTATTATCTTGGTTATTGGTTTAGTATTATTAGTTTATAATGTTATTTTATATGCTAATAAAACTAAAAATGGTACTGATAAAGTACTAGAGCTTGTACCTGATGAAGTCAAGGATGCTAAAAAATCTAAACCAGAAATGGTAGAGACTCAAAAGAAGGAAGAAGTGAAAGAAATATCAAAACCAGCAAGTAGTTCATCTAGTAAAAAAACTACTTCTAAAAATGCTTCTAAAGGAACTACGAAGACAACAAAATCAAAGAAAACAGAAACTAAAAAGACTACAAAGAAAACCAAGGCTTATGATTTAAAAAGTAAAACTGAAACAAAAGTAGTCGTTAAAAAAGAGAAAAAAGTACATATTTGGCCTTATGTCTTGTTCTTTGATCTTACATTTATCGTGCTTATTGTATCTGTAATTTCATGGCAAGATACTTTTGGTATTAATTGGTTTACTAATGCATTAAATGCTATTCAAGAATTTACTATTTTTGATTTTCCAATTTTTGCGAAAATTTTAGGTAATGTGCAAGCATTTGGCTCATGGTCTTTATACTCTGAAATACCTACATTCATTATCTTAATGTCTTGTTTACTTGCCTTTATCTATGGAATTAAATTTAATGATTTCTTAGATGGTGTTGTAAGTGGTATTAAAAAAGCCTTAAGACCAGCAATTTACATGATTCTTATCTATCTAGTATTATTCATAGCAGCTACAAATCTATTCCAGTTAAATATTATGAAATTTTTCTTGGAATTAACAAAAGGATTTAATGTTATTACTATGACAGTTGTTGCCATGATATCAAGTATCTTTAATCTTGAAACTGGATATATGGCTCAATTTGCATTACCATATGTCACAAGTGTTATTACTGATACTACTTTATATCCATTACTTGGTGTTTTATTCCAATCAGTTTATGGATTAATCATGTTAGTTGCACCAACTAGTGTTATTCTATTAGGAACATTAACATATCTAGATATTTCCTATGGTCAATGGTTAAAACATATTTGGAAATTATTCCTACAATTATTATTATTAATTGTTATCATATTTTTCATCTTGTTTTTAATCTAATTATTCTAAAATTATAGAGAACTAATTTTTTAGTTCTCTTTCTGTTTAAAAAAATTCTAACTGTATCATAATATTCATAGATTGATATAGGAGGAATTTTTATGTTTTCCAAATTTAGTGAAGAAGCACAGAAAGTACTTATGTATTCCAAAAAAGAAATGCAAGATTTAAAGCATCCCTATGTAGGTAGTGAACATTTATTCCTTGCCTTATTAAAAGTGGATTCTGAACTTAGCAAAAAATTAAATGAATTTGGTATTACTTATTCTAAATTTAAAGAAAAATTAATTGAATTAGTGGGAATTGGTAAAGAAGAAAATCCTTGGTTTTTATATACTCCTTTATTGAAGAGGGTAATGGAAACTGCTTTATTAATTAGTAAAGAATCATCTTCTGGTGAAGTAACCACAGAACATCTATTGTTTTCTATTTTAGAAGAAGGCGAAGGTGTAGCTGTTCGTGTTTTAAATAAATTATCGGTTGAAGTTGCTGATTTACAAGATTATTTTTCTACAAAATTAAGTAGTAAAAAGAAAAATGGAAGAAAAAAATTATTAGTAGAAGAATTTGGTGTTGATTTAACAAAAAAAGCTTCTATGAATGAATTAGATCCTGTGGTTGGTCGGGAAAATGAAATAAAAAGAATCATGGAAATTCTGTGTCGCAGGGGAAAAAATAATCCATTACTCATCGGTGATGCTGGGGTTGGAAAAACTGCTCTTGTTGAAGAGTTAGCACGATTAATTGTTCAAGAAAAAGTACCAGATAAACTAAAAAACAAACGAATTATATCCGTTTCTATTGCTAGTTTAGTATCGGGTACTAAATATCGTGGTGAATTTGAAGAACGAGTTACTAAAATGTTAAAAGAATTAGAAACTAGCGATGATATTTTATTATTTATTGATGAAATTCATACTTTGATGGGTGCAGGAGGAGCAGAAGGAGCAATTGATGCTGCCAATATTTTTAAACCGGCACTTGCTCGTGGTAAAATTCGTTTAATTGGGGCTACTACTACCGATGAATATAAACAAACTATCGAAAAGGATCGAGCTATGGAAAGAAGATTCCAAACTGTATTTGTATATGAACCTGATCAAGAAAAAGTATATGATATTTTAAATCGACTTCGACCTATTTATGAAGCCTATCATCATGTTAAAATTGATGATGATTCCTTAAAAAAAATTATTGAACTATCTTCTAAATATGTTTATGATCGCAAACAGCCTGATAAAGCTATCGATATTTTAGATGAAGTATGTTCTAAAGTTTCTCTGGTATGTCATTCTTCTTTTAATAAACTAGATTCTTATCGAGAACAGTTAGCAAAAGTAAAAGAAGATAAAAGAGAATATATCATTCATCAGGATTTTATCAATGCTACGAAAATGAAGCAACAGGAAAAAGAATTACAAACAAAAATTAATCAATTAGAATTAAAACATAGTAATAAAAAGAATACACAACTCATTCATGAAGAAGATATTGCTGCCGTTATTAGTGAAAAAACAGGAATTCCAGTCTATGAAATTAATAGTTGTAGTAGCAAATATATTAAAGATTTAGAGAAACACTTAAAAAGAAAAATTATTGGTCAAAATGACGCTATTTTAGAATTAGTCAGGGCAACTAAGAGAATGAAATTAGGATATAAAGATAATCAAAGACCTTATTCTTATTTATTTGTAGGACCAACTGGTGTAGGAAAAACCAAATTAGCTTTAGAATATGCCAACTATTTATTTGGTGGGGGGAAATTAATACGTCTAGATATGAGTGAGTATCGAGATAGTAGTTCTCTTACTAAAATTATTGGTTCTAGTCCTGGTTATGTTGGATATGATGATGGTAAAACAAAATTAGAAGAAATTCGCAATCATCCGCATTCTGTTATTTTGTTAGATGAAATTGAAAAGGCTCATCCATCCGTGTTAAATTTATTTTTACAGATTTTAGATGAGGGCAAAATTACCGATGCTAGAGGAAATGTTATTCATTTTGAACATCACATCATCATTATGACTTCTAATGCTGGATTTCATCAAGATTCAGTAGGATTTTTGGAAGAAATTAGTAAAAATGATAGCAAATTAAAAGAAATATTATCAATCGAACTATTAAATCGAATTCAAAAAGTCATTTATTTTAAACCATTAGATAAAAAAGATATTACGGCTATTATTAAAAATAAATTAGTATTGGTTAAAAAAAGATTTCAAGATCGTAATATTAAAGTTTCTATTTCTGAGACTTTTATTCAACAAATGGTTCTTTTATCACGTTATCAGGAATTTGGTGCTCGAAAAATTGATCAAGTAATCGAAGATAAAATCGATGATTATGTAATCGATAATATTTTAGATGGGAAAACGGAAATTTATGTCAATAGTAATTAGAGGATATCCTCTTTTTTCTTTTGGCGTTTGTATTTCCATTCATTTAATGATATACTAAAATTATAATATAGGAGATTTTATTAGACTTACTGAGTGTTATTATAGGAGGATTTTATGCAAAAAACAGAAATCATGTATCATATTGGATTAAAAAAGGAAGATCTTCAAGGGGCTAAATATGCCATACTTCCTGGGGACCCTGGGCGTGTTAGTAAGATTGCAGAAAAATTAGAGAGTGCTACTTTTTTAGGAAATCATCGTGAATATACTAGTTATTTAGGAAAAATAGAAGGTGAAAATGTTTTAGTTATTTCTACCGGTATGGGTGGACCTTCTACTGCCATTTGTGTTGAGGAGCTTGCTATGTTAGGTATCGAATCTTTAATTCGTGTTGGAACTAGTGGTGGGATGCAATTAGAAGTAGATAGTGGTGATATCGTGATTGCTCAAGCTGCTATCAGACAGGAAGGTACTAGTAAAGAGTATGTTCCTATTGAATTTCCTGCCGTTGCTGATATTGATTTAGTTTGTGCACTTCGTGATGCTGCTAAAGAATTAGGCTATCGTTATCATGTTGGTGTTGTTCAATGTAAAGATTCTTTTTATGGTCAACATGATCCAGAAAGAATGCCAGTTGGATACGATCTTCAAAATAAATGGGATGCTTGGATTCGTGCAGGTAGTTTATGTAGCGAGATGGAAACAGCTTCTTTATATACCGTTGCTAGTGTCTTAAGATTAAAAGCAGCAGCAGTTTTGTTAGTGGTTTGGAATCAAGAACGAGAAAAAAGAGGCTTATCTATGAATGTTACTTTTGATGTAGATCAAGAAATTGAAGTAGCCATTCAAGCAATCCGTAATTTAATAAAAAATAGTCATGCTGCTTGTTAATATGCTTTTTCTCTTTTTTGATTGCTTTTTTTCTAAAAATGTATTAAAATAACGAATGTTAGAAATTGGCATATGAGTAATTTCTTATAATTATGGTTTCAAACTAAATATGAGAACCTTTTTTGAGTAAACTATTAAAAAGCCGTTTTAACTTAAAATAAAAAAGCATATTATTGAGGGGGGAGAAAAATATGTTAAGAAATAATATTACATTAAACAAAATATTTAATTTTAAATATTCCAATGAATTTATTGAAAGGATGTTAACCAAAGATTTATATTGTGTAACTTTATCACGTTATCCTTATCATCTATCAAATATAGAAGCTTTTTCCAACAGTGAATTTAATTATGAAGATCCAACTCATTTCGTTCCAGATTTTTCTACTGGCTATAGTGGTAGGGTATCTTTTGAAGCACGTACACCTTTGATTGTTCAAACGGGTGAATCTTTAAAATATGTTAGAGAATTCATAACTAATGAAAAAATTCCCGTTGCATATTATGATATTAATCTTGATAATTATCATAAAAAATCATCTTTGTATGATAAGAAGGGGCAGCTTTATCCATATTATATTAAAGCTTTTCGTTCTAATTACACATCTTTTACTCTTCTTTATGCATGTCCTGTGCATACAGAATTTTCCAATTTTAATGATATGTGCAAGTTAAGTAATTTTTCTATGGAGCAAGCTGAAAGCATTTTGCAAGCTTATCAAAAATCTTCTCCGGGTCATGATAGATCTGTTGAGGGATTTAGGAAACAACTAAAAAAATGTTTTTCAGATGCTAATGAATATATGAATCATAAGATTCTTATGAAGCAACAAAAATCTTAATAAATAAAATAAAAAAATATTGTAACTGAAAAGTAAACTATTTTAATATAGTTTCTTTTTTTGTGGGTAATATGCTATAATATAGTTGTCTTTAGATAATGCTATTGAATATAATGAAACAGGTGATAGGATGAAATTATATAATACTTTAACTAAGCAAGTAGAAGAATTTATTCCTCATGAAGGAAATATTGTACGTATGTATACTTGTGGGCCTACAGTTTATCATTTTGCACATATTGGGAATCTTCGTACTTATATTTTTGAGGATATTTTAGAAAAGGGTCTTAATTATTTAGGATATGAAGTAAAACGTGTCATGAATATTACCGATGTAGGTCATTTAACCAGTGATAGTGATACTGGAGAAGATAAAATGGTAAAAGGTGCTAAACGGGAAGGGAAAACCGTTTATGAAATTGCTCAATTTTATACAAATGCATTTTTTGATGACTGTAATAAACTAAATATTAAGAAACCTAGTATTATTGAACCAGCTAGTCATCATATCGATACTTATATTAAAATGATTACTAAGATGTTAGAAGATGAATATGCTTATGTATCTAATGGTAATGTTTATTTTGATGTTAGTAAGGCTAAAAATTATTATCAATTGTCTGGTAAGAATCCAGAAGATTTAATGGTTGGTGTTCGTGATACTGTGGAAGAAGATCAATCTAAGAAAAATCCTGCTGATTTTGTGTTATGGTTTACCGATAGTAAGTTTAAAAATCAGGATATGAGATGGGACTCTCCTTGGGGATTTGGTTATCCTGGATGGCATATTGAATGTAGTGGAATTAGTGGAAAGTATCTTGGTGAATATCTAGATATCCACTGTGGTGGCGTTGATAATATTTTTCCACATCATACCAATGAAATTGCGCAAAGCGAAGCATATTTTGGACATAAATGGTGTAATTATTGGGTACATGGAGAACATTTAAATGATCAAACAGGTAAAATGAGTAAATCTAATGGTGAATTTTTAACTGTTTCTTTACTAGAAGAAAAAGGATATGATCCTCTTAGTTATCGCTATTTTTGTTTAGGTAGTCATTATCGCAAAGTATTAGTCTTTTCTTATGATGCCTTAGATCAAGCAGAAGTTGCCTATAAAAAGTTAAAAAGTAGAATTAGTAAATTGGATAGAACACCTGATTTACATGAAGAAAAGATTGATTTTTATCAGAATAAATTTAAAGATGCTATTTCTAATGATTTAAATACTGCTAGTATGTTAACTTTAGTTTATGATGTATTAAAAGATGAAGAACTCACTGATTTTACGAAACTTTATTTGATTGATGATTTTGATAAAGTATTATCTTTAAACTTAATCGAAGAAGAAAAAGAAGTAGATGATGAACTAAATACTTACATCCTTGCTAAGATTGAAGAAAGAAATCAAGCTAAAAAGGATAAAAATTATACTTTAGCAGATACTATTAGGGATGAATTATTAGAAAAAGGCGTTCGTTTAGTAGACTCTAGAGAGGGTACTACTTACGAAATCATTAGGTGATTATTATGAGTTATGCATTTTATAATTCTCTAGGATATTTTCTTATTATTTTAGCATCCATTGTTACATTAATTGCGGAATATTTCGTGCAAAACCGTTATCAAACTTATCGTAGAGTTAAAAATTCTAAAGGAATTAGTGGACAAGAAGTAGCACGAATGATTTTAGATAAACATGGACTTACCGATATTTATGTTACTGAAGTAGAAGGTACACTTACTGATCACTATGATCCTAATCGTAAGGTAGTAAGGCTATCTAAGGAAATATTTCATGGTGATAGTATTGCTTCTGTTTCCGTTGCTGCTCATGAATGCGGTCATGCTGTTCAAGATCAAGAAGGATATACCATGATTAAGATTCGAGGATTTATTTTTCCACTCGTATCTTTTGCTTCTAGATTTGGTTATATCGCTATTTTGATTGGCTTTTTATTTGGTTTCTTAGAACTTGCTTGGGCTGGAGTAGGACTTCTTTTAATTATTTTATTATTTCAATTGATTACTTTACCAGTTGAATTTAATGCATCGGATAGAGCACTAAAAGAATTAGAAGAAAATCAAGTCTTAACTTCTAATGAGTTAGATGGTAGTAGAAGTATGTTAAAAGCCGCAGCTATGACTTATGTTGCTGGGGTAGCAGCTACGATTTTGGAAATTTTACGATTTGTTTTCATATTAATTGGAAGAAATGATAGGGACTAAGGTCCTTTTTTTCTTTTCTATGATATGATATTAGAAGAGGTGCAGATATGAATGTATTAGAAATTAATGTTTTAGTACTTGCTTATTTAGGAGATACGATTTATGAAAATTATGTTAGAAGATATTTAATTTCGAAGGGAATTAGTAATGTCAATGATTTACAGACAGCATCTATTTCTTATGTTAGTGCTAAAGCACAGGCAAGTTTCTTAACAAAGTTACTAGAAGAAAACTTCTTTACGGATGAAGAAGTGTCTGTTATTAAAAGAGCAAGAAACTATAAAAGTAGTTCCCATCCAAAGAACTGTGATATTCTTACTTATAAACATGCGACTGGTTTAGAAGCAGTGATTGGCTATTTGGATTTGGTTCATCGTAATAGTCGTGTTGATGAAATTATGAAAAAAATATTAGGTGGTGATAGTGATGTTAGTTTACGGTAGAAATGTTGCAGAAGAATATTTAAAAAAAGTTGAAAAAGTAAGAAAAATTTATTTACAAACTGGTTTTCATGACCAAAATTTAATTTTCCTTATTGAAAAAACGAAAATTCCCGTTATTTATCGGGATAAAAAGGAATTAGACCAACTTGCAAATGGAGTTCATCAGGGTATAATTTTAGATGTTGTGGATTTTAGTTATACTGATTATCACAAATTTATTCAGAATGAAGATAGTTTTGTAGTGATTCTAGATCACATAGAAGATCCTCATAATTTAGGAGCTATTATTCGTACTAGTGAGGCAGCGGATGTTGATGGTATTATCATTCCGAAAGATCGTGGTGTTTGTGTTAATGCTACGGTTATCAAAACAAGTGTAGGAGCCATTGATAATATTCCTGTATCTTTAGTCACTAATTTAAGTCAAACGATTCAAGATTTAAAAAAGCAAGGATTTTGGGTTATTGGTACGGATATGGAAAATGCTATCGATTATCGTGAAATCGATTATTCTGGAAAAATTGCCTTAGTGATTGGAAATGAAGGTAGTGGTATGTCTAGAATTATTAAAGAATCTTGTGATTTTATAGCTAAAATTCCCATGTATGGAAAAGTAAATAGTCTAAATGCTTCTGTTGCATGTGGTATTATGATTTACGAGGTGGTTAGACAGAAAAGAAGGTAGAAGATGGGAAATTATAGAGATTTGAACGATTATGAAGTCATGTATTTAGTGGAAGAAAATGATGATGATGCTAAAGATCTTTTATATCAAAAGTATAAACCTTTAATCTTATCTATTGCTTTAGAATATCGACAAGAGGCTAAAGAATGTGGTTTGGAAATGGATGATTTAATCCAAGAAGGATATGTTGGTTTATATAATGCTAGCAAAAATTATAATTCTAAAATTAGTACTTTATTTTATACTTATGCTATGATTTCTATTAAAAGTAAGATTATTAATTGCTTAAAAGGAAAAAATGCATTAAGACATAGGATTTTAAATCAAAGTATTTCTTTGTATCATCCTATTCCTAATACTGATCAGTGTACACTAATGGATCTTATTGAAGATAAAAATGCATTGTTACCACATTTTTTAGTAGAAGAAAATGACACAAAACAACGAGTTAAAAATTATCTTTTTTCATTAGATTTTCCTCATTCTCTTATTTTTGAACTAAAATGTAATGGCTTTAATCCCTCTGATATTTCTCAGTTATTGGATTTACCTCTGAAAAAGGTTAGTAATATTTTATTTTCCTTACGTAAAGACTTCCAAAGTTATCTTTCAAATGATTGAAAAACCAAAAATTCATGCTATAATGATAATAGGTGATACTATGGAGAATAGAGTAAATTTAATTGATATGGGCTTTAAAAATTTACCTATGGAAGAAAAAAGGGCAGCCTTTGTTTTAATGGATATCATGTTAAAAAGACTACATGAAAAAAATATCATGGTCACTAGTTTTCAACCACGTGATATCTATTTTGAAAATGGTTTTTATTCTTTTGAAAAAGTATCTCCTATTACTAATTACTATGCCAAGGATAAAGATGAAGCCATTCTACGCAATTTACTAGGATTATCCAATTTGGCTTTTTGTAGTTATTTATCTGACTATCATTTAGAACAGGGCTTATTAAGTCACGAAGTAATTAGTAATCATTTTGATAGTTTTGCGAATGTCTTTCATGATGAAGATCGCGATTACTATAAGACGATTTTAGTTGATTGTTATCAAAGTGGCAAATTGTCTCAGAATTATTTATATTATTCTGATTATATTATTAAAACCAATAAAGGAAAAGATGTAAGCAGTCATAATAGTTTATCTTATGTAAAAGCAACAGAAGTAGGACGTGCCATGGCAAATCAAGATGAAGCTGCTTTTGGTCATACTTTCTTCTTATTTACCGTTGTTGCTTCTATTAGCATTGCTTTAATTGGATTTATCGTTATTTTTTCCCTTTATTTTGTCTAGATGATTTTATGAGATATTAAAGTATTTTACTTAGAATAATAAAATATTGTTTTAGAATCTTATTAGATATAGGTATTCTAAAATGATATTTTTTTATTTTTGAAATCAATATATTTTATTTTTTTCTTTTTTACTTCATTATTTAGGAAAAATTTTTAACCAAAATAGTTTTTAAGTAAAATACTTAAAAACTAGGAGGAAGTTATGAATAAAAAGAAAATCATTTATATAAGTTTATTGATTTTAACAGTATTGTTAGTA
>CANQBE010000026.1 GCA_947589515.1 uncultured Bacilli bacterium | reverse complement strand
TGGGCGATATAGGACTCGAACCTATGACCCCCTGCTTGTAAGGCAGGTGCTCTAACCAACTGAGCTAATCGCCCGAAATATAAATTGCCAACGACTTGACAGTATCAAATATATCATTTTGAAAATTATTTGTCAATACAATTTTAAATATATTTTATTTTTTTTATTATTTTTTCAATATTTTTTTGATTTTTTCCTTATTCAATTTTTCTAATTATTTTTCACTTATTTCATTTTGCTGTAGTTCTCGTAATTTCTGAGAAATCCATACAGGTAATTTTTCTTCTAATGGATCAAATCCTCGTATTGTTTCTTTTAATTTACCCGTTCTCTTTTTTGTCGTTCTATAATTCATATTTTTTATACTTAAGCGCACGTGATAAGCCTTTTCATCTGTTTCTACAACCTTTGCTTGAATCGTTTCACCAATATCGACATAATCATTAATATCTTTTACAAACCCATCAGAAATTTCTGAAATATGAATGAGACCACTATAAAATTCATCTAAGCTAACAAAAATACCATATTTTTCAATTCCGGTTACTTGTCCTGTTACAATTTTTCCTTTCTCATATTTTAACATCTTATTCACCTCTTTAATACTAACTTTGTCTATTATAACAAAATTATCTAATATATTCAACTTTTGTTGAAATAAAAAAATAGATATCATATAATAATATTGGTGAAAAAAGATGAAAGAGACAGAAGAAAAAATTATATCTATAATTGAAAAAATTAGACCTTTTTTAATTAGTGATGGTGGAAATATTGAATACATAAAATTTGAAGATGGCATTGTTTATGTAAAAATGACTGGACATTGTAGTGAATGTCCTATGTTAGATGTAACATTAAAAGATAGCATTGAGTTAGCAATTACAAGTGAAATACCAGAAGTAATTGAAGTTAGAAATATAAATGAATAATTTATATTTTTTTTATAATCCAAGGAATAACCGGTAAATTATATTTTTCTTCTAAAAAAATACTAATTTCTCTAATAAAATTTTGAAACTCATCTGCACGGTTTTCTAAGTATAATAAATCAATATTTTGATTACTAGTTATCATTTCTTCAATATAATCAAAGAAAAAACTTGGAAATAAAATTCTAGCATACATTACTCTAAGACCATATCTAGAAAAGTAGTGCTTATATAGATAATTTTTCATCATATCTAAATCCCAAATTCTATTTAAAAAAGCTGACTTTATATATTCACTAACGTCTCTACTAGCATGATCTAAGATAATATTAGTAGGATCATAATAATCAAACAATTCATAATTTATGCCTAATCTACTATGTGAAATTACTAATTCATCACTCTTCTCTTTTACTTCATCTCGATCATTTTCTTTTAAATACAGTAGTGCATTCTCCGCTATTCCAATAAAATAATGAAATAATGGATAAATTTTTTTATAACTATCATACTTAGAAGAAAACCATTCTTCAAAATAATCAATTTTATTTTCCCATAGTTGAATCCATGGAAAACGACTTAAATTAGAAATTTTATCATTCAAAGAAATAAACATATCTATCCTAATATCAAAAATACTTATTTTATCATTTATAATATTGCTTAATTGAAATAATACATAAGATTTATTATCAATCCATGTAATATAACTATTTTCAATATTAGGAATCACAATAAAAAAATAATGATACGATTGTAACTGGGAAGAAAGTTCTGCATAATAGTTTAAAGTATCGAAATTACTACATAATTTTAACATATATTTTTTTTGGTCGTTCGAAAAAAAATATTTTTCATTACTAAAATGTAAATCTTGAATATGAAAATGATAATAGTAGTTAATAAAGTTTTTCATATGCATCTACCTATAATAGAATATGAAAAAAACACTAAAAATATTAGTGTTTCTTTTTTTAATTATGCGATTTTTCTACCTAGTCTATTTTCATTTTCTTCAGCATTGGATGACATAGGCTGTGAAGCTGTATTATTTGAAAAATCAAATTGAGTTAAGGCATCTAAAATTTGTTGATTATTAGCAATTTCATTTTCTATTTGAGATAATTTATCATTCGTCGAATTTATTCTACCTTTAAAATCTTCAATTTTTAACATACTTTGATCTCTTTTATTATTTGCTTCTACTATTAAATCTTCATATTTTTTTCTAGTAACATCTAAAGTATCTGCTTGCTCACTAAGTGCTTTTCGAATTTTTTCTTCTATTATTTTTTTTCTAGCTTCTGCTTCTTCTAATTTCTTTTGAGCTTCTGCTTCTTCTATACTCAACTTATTTAAAGTTTCCTCTGATTGAATTGCTTCTTGTTGTGCTTGATCAGCACGCGCCATTACATCTTGCACTAATTGTCTTGCATTACTAATTTCTGCAAATCTATCATTAACATTTACTTCATTCTGAATAGGTACTTGGTTTACAGTAGAAACATTTTTTGATTCTTCCACTTCAGGATTTACGATTGGAACTTCAATAGGATCAACAGAAGGTTGTTCTACCTTAGCATGAGATGAAATACCAGTAAGCATACTTTCTTTTACATTAATTGGCTTACTTCCATTATAAGATGCAGTGCTATTACCGCTTGGTAATATAGTAAAATCTGGTTGGGTAATTTCTGGTTTTAAAGAAGAACCTTGAAAAGCAACATTTCGTACATGTCCTACAAAATTACGATAGCTTTCATCTCTTAATTTTATTTTATTACCTAATAATTCTGGATTATCTGCATAACTTAATACAGTTTGTGTAATATTATTCGTTTGCATTATCTTTTACCACCTTTCTAGTCATTTTTGGAAAGTTCTCTTAATACATCTTTAATTCTTGACCATTCTTCATCAGTTGAAATAGCACCAAGTTTTGGAATTTCACCACTACGATTAACACTAGATACATAAATCGTAATATTATTATTTTCATCTCTTTCATTGCGAGTATATACTACATATTCTTTTTTTGTATCATTAAATTCAAAACAAATTAATAATTCTACTTCTTCTTTAGTTCCATCTTCTTTAGCAATTGTAAGTACTTTTTTTTCTTGATTTATTCCATTCATATTTTATCCTCCCTTTACTATCTACTATCTATAAACATTTTATCACATTTCGTAAACAATTCAAGCATTTTCTTCATTTTCTTTAGGATTTTGCTTTATTTTTTTTAATATAAAATAACGGCAATCATAGCTACAAAAATTTTTGAGATACTCGTCCATTTTATTATAATCATTCCACTCTTTATAATTTTTATTTTTTACATTGCAAAAACCCTTTAATCTAAGTTTATCATAAGAATAATCTCCCAAAATATAATCAAATTCCTCAAAATAATCAGTATATTTTTCTGTAATTTCTTCTGGATAGAAAGCATTTTTATAATCTTTTATCACTTCATACTCATTATGATCTAAAACTATTTTTTTCATTTTTATTCTCCATTCAAGCAATATTATCTTTATCATTATATCATACTTTTCAAAAGAACCCAAACAAATCAATATTTATTCCAAAGGAATTGAATATAAAGAAGAATCTTTGACTAAACCATTACCATAATAATTAGGCACAGTACCTTGTAACATTTTAATTGCAATAGGAATATCACATTCTAATACCATTTTATCCGTAATGAATGGTAAAATAATTTGAGCAGTCATCTGTAATTTAACACCAATTTCAACCAAAGCATTATTGATACCATACTGAGTGATTTTAGTAGTAATATTACTATTTACATCTCCGATATAATGAAGTCTAATTGGAATAGATGGTCCAATATTTGATAAAAGAGCATTTTTAGTAATTACACCTATAGGAATCGTTGCAATAATTCCTTTTTTTAACTTTTCAACACGTTCTTCAGGTAATTCCAAATCATAAATACCGACAGCATCTAAATTTCCCTCTTCTAAAAGTTTCAAGTGATTTTGGACAACACTAGTCGCAACATTTAAAACTTGATTCACAATAATAGGATTAAAATCAACTGTTTGAATTTTTCCATCATCACTAACAACTGTATTAAAAAGTTCTTCAGTATTAATTTTATCTTCCAAAACTTGAGCAATAGCCTTATTAATCACAATAGTAGAAAATTTGCCAATTTCTAATTCAGCAGTTTCTAATAAAATAGGTGTAATTCTGTTACTAATTATATTTAAAAGAAAAAAAACTACAGTAAAAACAATTACCAAAGTAATGATTAATTTATTTGTTTTAGAACTCTTTTTTTGATGTTTTAAACGAATTTTCTTTTTCATGTTTTCCCTTCTTTACTTAAATATATGAAAAAGAAAAAAAAGTAGAAAAATTCTACTTATTATTAGAAAAAATTATTTTTAGATAAAACGAAAAATGACATATCCAATGACTACTAATACAGCAAAAATAAGAAGGACTAATAATATTTTTTTACCTGTTCCCATTCCTTTATCTTCCACAAAGGAACGATCCTCATCTAAATCAAAATCTTCTTCTGATAAATCCATTGATTTTGTATAAAAAGATTTATCCATTTCTTCCTTTTCCTCTTCTTCCATGATAATGTTATTCTCTGTATCTTGGTCTTCGATATCTTTTGCCAACTTTTCTGATACAAGCGTTTCCATCTCTTGTGTAGGAAGTAAATCATTTAATAATTCATCATCAATTTTTTTACGTAAACTATTAGACGTAATAGTATGAATTAATTCTTCCAAATTCTCTTCTTCTGCCTTAGATAGTTTTTTCTTTTTTTCATGATATTGTTTCAATTTTTCTTGATTCAAATCCGATAGAATATTATATTCTACTGTTTTTAAATGTCTTTTTTTATCAGATTCACTAATCTCTACTCTATTTTTTCTAGCATTTTCTAATACATCATTGATATTATAACTTTTATCTTCATCTTCCAAAGAAATGGAATCTTGTTGAAAAGTAGAATAATCTTTTTTTGAATTCACATCCGAATTATTAGAATTTAACAATTTATTTCTTTGAAATTCTTCTCTTTTACCATGAATAAAACTCCGAGAAACGTTATCCAAATCAATAGCATTACTGTTTTGGACATTAGAAAAATCAACTAAAACTTTATTAGTATATAATTCTGCATATAAATCCTTATTTTTTTCACTGCGACTTTGAGTGGGTTTCTCTGATGTAAAACGATATTTATCCATTCTACTTGTCACAATATCACATCCTATCATAACTAACATTATCATATCATAAAATATATAAAAACAAAAGTTTTTCTAGTAAAATTCATCATATGGAATTGTTATTTTGTATTTTTTTGTTATAATGAAATTAAAGGAGGAAGTTATTTTGAAAGCAAGAGTAAAAAAAGATACTTGTATTGGTTGTGGTGCTTGTACTACCATTGCAGACCAAATTTTTCAAATCGGAGATGATGGATTAGCAGAAGTAATGAATCCTACCGAAAAAGATGAAAAAATCCAAGAAATTCCAAAAGAAGATCAAGAAAATGTAATGGATGCTGCTGAAAGTTGCCCTACTGGTGCAATTGAAGTAATAGAATAAAAAAAGTGGAAATGAATTGTATTATTCATCCACTTTTATTTTTTATTTGCTAAAACATAAAGTTTACTAACTTCCTTATGACTGAGTTTTCGATACTCACCTGAATTTAAGCCATCCGTTGTCAAAAAAGCAATTTTTTCTCTTTTTAACTTATCTACGCGATACCCAACGGCTTCAAACATTTTCTTTACCTGATGATTTTTTCCTTCATGAATAGTGATTTCCACAAAAGAAGAATTTGTTTTTGAATCTACTTTTTTGATTTTAACCTTACTTGCTGCCATTTTTAGATTATCTACTATCACACCATTTTCTAATGCATGAATAGCATCACTGGTTACAAGGCCTTCTATTTTTGCCAAGTAGACTTTATCAATTTCATTTTTAGGATGCATAATCATATTAGCAAATTCACCGTCATTAGTAAGAAGTAGTACACCTGTAGTATCATAATCGAGCCTACCAATTGGATAAATTCTTTTTTGAGTAGGAATTAAATCTACAACTGTTTTTCTATTTTTATCATCAATAGTAGTTGTAACAATTCCACGTGGTTTATTTAACAAATAATATTCTTTTTCAGAAGCAACTAGTTTCACGCCATTGACTTCAACTGTATTTTTTTCTGATACTTTAGTCCCAAGTTCTGTAACAACTTGTCCATCTACAGTTACTTTGCCATCTAAAATTAATTTTTCTGCTTTTCTTCTAGAACAAATTCCACTATTTGCTATTACCTTTTGTAATCTTTCCAATCCAATCACCTCTTTCTATCGAATTTTTTTATGAATAAATTCTTTGACTTCCTCAATATCATCTGTGACATTAGTATAAGGTAAAGAATCAAAAACAATATTATCATACTTTGTATTATAATCATAAATTCTAGAATCTAAAATGGAAATAATCGCGGTATCTTCTTCACTACGAATTGCTCTACCAGTACCCTGCCTTAATTTAGTAATCATTTCTGGTAAATAAACCTGTAAAAAACCATCCTTAAATTTACTAGCCTTATAATCAATAACAGGATCCACTATTGGAAATGGAAGTTTGGCAATAATTACTTGACTAAGCGAAGAACCTTTGATATCAATTCCTTCATAAAAAGAACCTGTTGCAAATAAACATGAAGAAATATTTTCTTTAAATTTTTCCTTTAAAGAATAGACAGATGATGTGTCTTTTTGAATATAAATAGGAAAATCAAAATTTTCTATGTCTAATCTATCATAAACTGCCTTCATGTCATTTTTAGAAGTAAATAAAATTAAAGTTTTACCACCAGTAAGAGTAATAAGTTCACGGATGCGATTGGTGAGATCTATTATATAATTTTCTTTATCTTTAGGGGAAGCCATATCCTGTGGGCAATATAAAATAGTATTTTCAGAATAATTATATGGGGATTCTTGAGCAAACTCTTTTAATACTTTTTTACCTACTACTTTATCCAAACCTAATTGACTAGAATAATAATGGTAATCATCATTACCTACTAATAAAGTTGCACTAGTCAAAACAATGCCTGCATGAGTTTTAGCTAGTAATCCTGCTGATAGTTCGTCAATTTTCTTAGGAGCATAAGTAAGTCGTAAATATTTTCCTTGATTATCTATAAAATCTACCCAATAAATATTTTTACTTTTATCTTGTTTCAAAATATCCAAAAGAATCTCTTTAACACATAACAATTCCTCTAATGCTCTCTTATCAATTCTATAAATTCCTAGTTTTTCTCTTTCATTTACTAGTTGGATGACTTCATGAATCATAGTAATCATTTTGTGAATAACATCTATTAATTGACTACTACAATGAAACTTAATGCGATTATAGTCAGTATAATTATCAACTGGTCCTTCAACTTTTTGAATTTCATTTTTAGCACTAGCACGTAAACTAGTAAAAAATTTGGTTAAATAATCAAAATATAGCTGAGGTGGTAATAAATTTTCTTGATAATCAGAAACACAGGAATAAAGACGATATAATAAAGATTCGATATATCTCTTATCGATAGCAAGAACATAAGAATTACGTATTTTCTCTTCTAAATTATGAGCTTCATCAATCACAATTACTTTATCTTTTTGAAAATCACGATGTTCCTCATCCTTTTTTAAATCTTGAATTAAAAAATCCTGATTGGTAATAATCACTTTGGCATGATTATATTTTTCTCTTTCATCTACTAATTTACAATTTGCATAATAAGGACATGCCATTGTATTACAGGTGCGAACATTAAAATTTTTCCACATTTGATCACTAATATCTTGGAAATCCTTGCGATCAATAGATTCTTTTTTCAACACTTCATCTAAAATATAACGATATTTTTCATTTCCTATGACTTTTAAAAAATCATTCAAACGTTTTCGACAAAGATAATTATTTTTACCTTTAACCAGACTAACTTCAATGTGATCCATTCCTAACATTTCACTAACAGTTTTTACATCCTCTAATAATTGTTCCTGTAGGGCAATTGTAGAAGTGGCAATAATAAAGCCTTGAAAAGTAGGATAGTCTTTAATAGACTGAATAAGCGGAATTAAGTAAGCATAACTTTTTCCAATCCCAATTCCTGCCTCAATTAATAAAATTTGACGATCTTTGATAGTATCAATAATACTATAAGCCATACTTCGTTGTCCATCACGATATTCTAAAAATTTACTATTTTGAATTTCATTAAAAAAAGTATCGACTTTGAAAAACAAATCATCATTGATTTCAACTAATTCATCTTTTTTCCAAATCTGATTCATATCGCCCACTCCTAAACGATTGGATTATATCACATTTTTACAAAAAAAGCACTAGTTTTAGAAAAAAAGACGAATTAATAAAACACTCATAATTAAAGTTACCAGATCAGCAAATAGACCGGCTTTTAGTGCATAACGAATATTTTTAATGCCAATACTTCCAAAATATAGGGAAATCACATAAATTGTAGTATCGGTTGCCCCCTGCATAACAGATGCAATTCTACCCAAATAAGAATCTACCCCATAATGCTTAATTAGATCAATCATAACGGCAAAACTAGCATTTCCAGAAATAGGACGAATCATAGCCATTGGAAGAATTTCTACTGGTATCTTCATCATATCAAAGATAGGTTTTAAAAAGAAAAAAAGATGATCTAAAATTTCACTTTTCAATAATAAATTAATTCCAAAAATCATACCAATGAGATATGGAAAAATGCTAATTCCCATACTGAATCCTTCTTTAGCACCAGCAACAAATTCGTCGTAGACATTTACTTTTTTAACAATTGCTACCATCATAATCACAAAAATGACTCCTGGGATAAAATAATTTCCAATATTAACTAAGTTCATTTTTTTTACTCACTTTCCATAAAAAACGATCCATTAGAAGAGCAAGAATCGTATTGATAATGGTAGCAATCATGGTTACTAATATTAAATCAGTTGGACATGTGCTCCCATACATTTTTCTTACTGCCAGAATATCTGTTGCTACTAAGGTAACACCACTAGTATTTAAAACTAAAAAGGTAATCATACTGCGAGTTGCGGTTTTTTTATCTTTATTTTTTTCTTGCATACATTTCATTGCTTTTAAACCAAACGGTGTAGAAGCATTATGAATTCCTAGCATATTAATCGTCAAATTAGAGGCAATATAACCTAAAGTTTCGTCATTTTGATCAATTTCTGGAAAAATAATTTTAAAAAGAGGCCTCATACATTTGGATAAAAAATCTAAAATACCTGCTTTTTTCGCTATATTCATAATACCGCTCCACAGAATCATCATTGGAAACATAGCTAAAAACAACTCTAAACTAGTACTACCACAGGAAATAATTTCATTGTTAATTACTTCTGTTCTGCCTGTTAAAAAAGCATAAGTAATTCCGATTAAAATAAAACTTGCCCATATCTTATTAATCAAATAACCACGACCAAACTCTAGCAAAAATATTCTTTTTCTTAGAAGATACTTTTACATAAATTTTCTCACGATAAATTTCTTCACCTACCAATTGTACACTTACGATTCCTACTTCATCTTGATCCTGATACTGTGCTAACTTGGTTATTTTGACAAATACTTTCACATTTTCTTTTTCAATTTCCGTTAAAGGATAAGTAAAATTTTCTTTGATATAAACTTGATTTGGGTAATAAGCATCGTCAATTTTAAACTTTTTGGTATCTAAAATCACATAGTTTTTATAATTTTCAAAGCCATAGTTATACATAGTTTCATGAGAAGTATACTCATTGCCATCATTTAAAGTGACAGCTGTTAGATTAAGACCGTTATGACTAGCATTGGTTACTAAAGTTCTACCTGCACTAGGAGTATAACCGGTTTTTCCTCCCGTTGCATAAGGATAACTTGTCAGTAATTTATTTCGATTATTCCAAACATAACTTTTTTTATCTGTCTGAACCGTATATTTTTTAGTACCAACGATTTTCATATAGGTTTCATTATGAGATGCATAACTAGATAACAGAGCCATATCATAAGCAGTGGACTTATTTTGGGTAACTTCATCCAAGCCATGAGAATTATGAAAAACAGTATTTTTCATACCAATTTCTTTTGCCTTTTGATTCATCATTTCTACAAACTTTTCTTCTGTTCCGCCAATAAAAGTAGCAATTACGATAGCAGCATCATTGCCACTTCTTAACATTAAACCATATACTAAATCTAAAAGTTTCATTTTTTCTCCTAGTTCAATATAAATGTTAGAACCATACATTGTTAATACTTCTTCTCCTACGGTTACCGTTTCTTCTAAGCGTCCTGATTCGATAGCAAGGATAGAAGTCATAATTTTCGTAATCGAAGCAATCAGTCTAGGATTATCTGGATCTTTTTGATATAAAACCCGTCCACTATCACTATCCATTAAAACACAACTTCTACAACTTAAAGAAAGTCCTAATACCGAACTAGGAAAAAGCATTACTACTAATAAAAATACTACCATTACCTTTTTCATAACTTCACCTATCCAAGTATATGAAAAAAAAGAGATGTTTAGCACAGCTCTTCTCTTTGATATATCAAATTTTCAATTTTTTTATCATCCTTACAACCCAACTTGAAAAATAATGATCTTATCTAACACTTCGATAATCGGTTTTCATAACAATTCCATTCTCATTCAAATAGAGACAATAAAAATCATTTCTCATAATTGCTTCATATGTAGCATAACAAATCTGATTCGTATCTTCGTAATCATAGGTACATATATGATCCTTTACATTTTCTAAAATAGAATATACTTCTTTTTTACTCATTCCGATAAAAGAGTACTTTTTTTCTAAAGAATCTATCATTCGGTATCTCATGTCACAATATTCACTATTATTCCATTTTTCATAAGTAAAATTTTCAAAATAGTGTTGATATGAATACCCCACTGAATAAGCAATTATCAAAAAGATGCTAATAATCAAAAAGCAATACAAATTGGTTAAAGACTTTCTCAGAGACAAGATTTTATTGAAAATGGATGGTAAAAAAAGCAAAAAGAATGGAAAAACTACATATATGATAAAAAGAAAATTGGAATGTTGTTCACTTATGATATCAAAATAAGGATAGAAAAAATAATAATCCAGAATCAATAGATTATATAATAATTTCATTAGTATTTTTCTTATCTTTTTAGTATTACACTATATTATTATTATTCTCCTTTTTATTATCTTGTATCACTATTTTTAATTAACAAAATCAACATATCACTCTTTATTTTAACTGAATTTCATGAAGTTAAAATGCTTTTTAATTGATCAATTAATTCTACCGTATAAAGTTCTTTTTTTATCTCGATATTGATTACACCTTCATAAAGCCAAAAATCAACAATAGTATCATCTGTTTTTCCATCTCTCAATAATCTGCTAGGAAGATTGTTGAAATTGGTAAAGTAAAAATCTAAATTATCATTATCGATTACATTCATAAAATATAAATCCAAATCTAAAGAAGTGATTTGTTTTAAAATTGCAACATCTTCTTTCGAAAAAATAATAGCACAATCAACCAATGTATCTTTCTTATTTCTTTCATCAATAAAATATTTGATACTTTTTTGATCAAGAAGTTGGAAAAGTTTATTTGTTCGATCTATAGACTCAATCAATACTGCATAAGTTTGAAATGGAAATAAATCTAAGATTTTTATAATTTTGTTAGAATCAACTTTTATTCTGTACAAATATATATCTAAAGAAACTGTATTTATCCATTTGAATTTTGTTATTTTAACTTTCATTTTCCCTTTATTCCAATTTTTAAAAATACTTTGTATCATATTCATTTCTCCCATATATTCGTTTTCGATTTTTTATTTTGTTAGTATACAAAATTAAACATATAAGCATTTTTACCGAAACAATCCGCAATAATGATTATAAAAGACTGATTATCATCTTTTGATAACTTATAAAAATAATAATTATTGATATCTACTAACTCATTAATATCTACATTTTTATCAAAATACTATTTATTCATCATAAATGTCATAGAATATTACTTAAAATAAATCCAATGATAGTACCTATTTCATACATATTTTATTTGTTACAACATCATCTTGAATTTCTATTGTTGCATTCTTTTTTAAAAGATAATTAATAATATTTTGACAATTACCCTTATTCAAAAGCCAATAATTAGATGATTTTTCTATTAACATACTACATTCCCTACCATTTTCCAAAATTAAATGCAAGCGTAATTCTATATAATTATACCCTGCGCCTGTAGGAAATTTATTTCCATATTCTTTATAAACTTTTTTGATTTTTGAATAATTGAAACATAAAATATTTCCTTTATCTAATAGTATTATATAATTCTCCATCAAAAAGCAACTATCTGGATTTTTAAAATAAATATTTCCAACTTTATTCATTAAATTTTTTGTTATTAAATATTTTTCTATTTTTCTGGCATTATAATAATCGTTCCATTTTGTGAAAAAGATTGAAATGACAATCACATTGAAAATCAATAATTCAACATAGTTAAATTGAATATTAAAAAGAAATAAAAGTAAACTAACCGAAATCAAAATAATAGAGATGATTAAATATCTATTTTTATACTTTCGTATTTCAATCATATAGTTTTGAAAAGTTTGCTTATGTTCGCTATACAAATCTTCTGTAAAACAAACATCATAATTTGCTGTCCTCATAGTTTCATTTCTTATTTTTTTCATTTTTTCACTACCCTTATTTTTATTTTAGTAGATAATAACTAACCAAAGCAAGAGGTACATTAAAAAATAAACCTTTATATCTATAAATTGTTGCTTATATAGTATTTGACATTTACAATGCAAGAACATTTTGCCCATTTTTTATTTTATATCATCTACTTATTTTATTCTATAAAAGTTATTACTCAATTCTTTCAAATGAACTACAGCTATGATCAGTTATCTTATAATTTATATCTAAAAGATAATAATTACCATTACCAGTATCCCAACGATTAGTACAGCTTAATATTTGATAATAGTCACCTGAATAAATACCATATCCTTTGTTATAATCTAAAAAACTCAATTCAGTTAAAGAAAAAATAAAGGCAATATTTTGATGATTATAATCAATTATTTCGCTTATATCATAAACTTGATCATCTTTTTCAATATAAATTTTTTCATATCCATATACGTAATAATTATCATGAAGGTCATTATCATAATACAAAAGAGTTTTCTTAGAATTTTTTTCTTTTAAAATTACATTAGTTATAATCTCTTTCTTTTCTAGTGGAAGTTTATCTATATAATTATTGGCATACCTAGAATGAATAAAATCATCTATTGTATACTTTAGATTACCTACAGTAATATAAGTAGTTCCATAATTACACTTACTGTAATAATGATAATTGTTCACATCACCTATATAAGTTCTTTCATTACTCTGACATTGTAAATTTGAAAAATCTATTTTGTTTTCATAATAGTCATTTACTAAAAACAATATTCGTCTAGTACCAACTAAAATAAACATAACTATTAATATAATAGAAAGAAAATTACATATTCTTTCTGAAAACTTTCTTTTAAAAAATAAATTTTCTAGAAAATTGGATATAGTTGAAAATTTTGTTAGTAAAAACAAAATAATAGCCCCACTAATATTTAAAATGAAGTCATCTATATCAAAACTTCCTAATCCCGTAATATACTGAATGCTTTCAATAAAAAGACATAAAATAGTAATACTAATTAGGAATATATTTGTTTTTTTAAATTTTTCGTGAATCATAGGAAGTAAAATTGAAAGAGGTGTTAACATAAGAAAGTTACCAATAATATTATAAAGAGAAAATCTATATCCTAATGGAGATTTTAATAGTTCAATGATAGAATGAAAAGGAATTAAATTATAATCACGGGGTATAATGCCTTGTATTGTTAGTTCACTATAACGATTATTAGAGAATACAAAACCAAACATTACTACAAGATAACTCAATAAATAAAAATACATACAGATTTTTCTTTCTTTATTATTGTTTGTCGTAAAGGAAAATAAAAGAAATAAAATACATGGGATTGCTAATAAAATAACATTTTCTAATTCCTTATAACCGGTACCAAATTCTAATGGCGAGTAAAAAAGTAAAAATAAATAAAGAATGATTCCAAAACTGGCAATTAATATATTTGCAATAAAAATTTTTTTCATACTAATACAATCCCCCTTTTCTTTGCAATTCGATTACAGTTAGTCATTTATTATTTCACTGAAAAGATCATAATCATTAATAGATAAATAAAAAGTTTTCTTTTTGATAATCAAATTACAATTAGAACTATCATCAAAATCAACTATTGCAATTTCATTTTTATCTTTATCATATAATACTATTTTTTTATTTGGATAATGGTAAAAGCCCAATTGCATATCTTCTAGTTGTCTTTCAGAGGAATTTGTTAGAATAGATATCATAGTATTTACTTTTTCCCCTACAATTGTTTTAGTTGGATTATATAAAACCTTATTAGTTTCTTGATCGAGATAACGATTAGATACGATGATGCTTTCGGTATTTTCAATAATTTCCTTCATCTCTTCATATGTAAGATGATAATTATTTTCATTACTTTTACTACAACCAGTTACAATTACTAAGGCTAAAATCATTATTAAAATAGACATTTTTTTCATACTAAATCCTCCAATAAACGAAATGATTATCTAAACTACTTAATCTAGTGATATCATTTATCCTACAATTTATAAATTTGTGAAAAGATATTATTTGATAACAAATTCCACTGCCACATTAAAACTTTTACATTGTTCATTTTCGACACAATGGTCCATATCTTTTATAATTCTATAAGTCCCCTTTTTTAGTTTTCCATACTCATCTTCCCAATTAAGTTCTATTTCCCTTTGTTCTTGAGCATCAAGTATAGTAGCAGCAAGAGTAAAGAAAACTTCGTGTTTCATATTTAACTGATACCATTTATTATTTTTTTAATTTCCATTTGAAAATCTACACCATATTGAACTCTTTGATCAATATTATTTTTTATAATTAAAGTGGCATTTGTGTTTGTTAAGGTTCCTTCTTTAATCATTATCGAAACATCATTTTGTGATATTTGAATATTTGATCTTTTTCCTATTTTGTTATGATTCCAGATTATCAGTCCGAAAATTATCATTCCACAAAGTAAAATAATTGCTACTTTTTTCATCATTTTATTAATCACCCATTTCCAAAAGTTATTCTTCTACTTTTATCATAACCTATCATTAACTGTTTCACAAATATAACTCGTATTTATTGACATAAAAATGTAAAATAAACCTTATTTATTTTTTAACACAAGAAAAGAATTAAAATGAAATATAAAAATAGATTTCATTTTAATTCGTGCCTTTCGGCCATTACCATAATTTG
>CANQBE010000025.1 GCA_947589515.1 uncultured Bacilli bacterium | reverse complement strand
AAGCGTTCTTACTTTTTCATTATACAACACTTTTTTAAAAAAAGAAAGAGTATTGAACACTTTGTCAACACTCTGAAGGATCTTCTATGATCCTTTTTTGATGCTAGCAAAATAAAAAATTTGCCTCTTTTCCTATTATTTTTCCTATTTTCCTGTTATAATGAAAATAGTCTGAAGGTGATTAAATGGAAGAGTTATTTAACAAATTAGGAATTACTCCCAAAAATTTAGAATATTATCGTTTGGCTTTTTCTCATTCTTCTTATGTAAATGAAAAACATTTAAAAGATAGTTATGAGCGATTAGAATTTTTAGGAGATGCGGTATTAGATTTAGTCATGAGTGATTACTTATATAATCATTTTCATATCCAAGAAGGAGATATGACCAAAATCAGGGCTAATTATGTCTGCGAAAATGCTTGTTTTACCTATGCAAGTAACTTAAACTTTAGTAACTACATTAAGGTAGGTCATGGGGAAGAATTAGAAGGAGGACGCTTTAAAAAAGTAATACTTGCTGATATCTTTGAAGCCTTTATGGGGGCTATCTATTTAGATTTAGGATATGATACGGCAAGAACAGTGATTTTAAATATTATTACTCCTTATATAGAAGAAAAAACAACCATCTTCTTTCAAGACTATAAAAGTTCCTTACAAGAATTAGTGCAAACAGATCGTAGAAGTGTACATTATGAATTAGTAGAAGAAAGTGGACCTGCTCATCAGAAAACATTTAAAATGGTTGTGAAGATTGATGACATTATCTATGGAACCGGAATTGGCAGTAGTAAAAAAGAAGCAGAGCAAGAAGCAGCAAAAAATGCTTTAGAAAAAATGGCTACCCTTGATTAATTCACAAAAATATCTTATAATAAATAGGAATTTAGGGGGAAGTAAGATGCAAATAGGAGATGAATTTACATTCCTAAAATCAGAATTGGTAAATTTAAATGTTTTCTTTACGGATCTTAGAAAAGAAACGATTTATATGCTACTTACCAATTGTTGGATTTTAGAAGATATTAATTTATGTGAAAGTTTTTGTCACTTACAAGATATGATAGAAGGAAGTTGTCAAGATCTTTCTGATTTGATTCAAGAAATCAATGATGTAGAAACAAGTTCCAAGTTTTTCTTAACAGAAGACTTAAAAGATGAACTAGAATATGTAAAAGAGACAATTCAACTAGAAGCAAGTTACATGACAAATATGGTCGATTATATGTGCATCATTGATGATTATTCGCTAAGTCCTACTGAAATAACCCAAAGATTAGAAGAGTATTGTGATAAAGATATGTGTTGTTATGAACAAGTAAAAATAAATCGAAAACAATTAAAAGAATTAAAGGAAGAAAGGAGAAATTATTTTGAGTAAAATTAAGATTTTTGCCCTAGGGGGATTAAATGAAAACGGCAAAAATATGTACGTTGTCAATGTAGATGAGCATATTTTTGTGTTTGATGCAGGATTAAAATATGGAACCGATAATATGTTAGGAGTAGATTATATCATTCCCAATATGGATTATCTTGTCAAAAATAGAAAAAAAGTACAAGGAGTCTTTTTAACACATGGTCATGATTCCAATATGGGTGCCATTAGTGATTTAGTACAGTTAATTCCAGAAATTCATATTTATGCTACTAAATTTACCATGGAAATCGTGAAGAAGGATCTACAAGAAGCAGGAATTGAAAATGCCAATTTGAAAGAAATTAGACCACATACGAAAATCGAATTTACAAAAGATTTATATATCTTTCCTATTAGTATTACTCATTCCATTCCTGATTCTGTATGTTATGTACTATATACGAAAGATGGTGCCATCGTATATACAGGAGACTTTGTGTTTGATTCTACTATGAAAGGAGCTTATAAAACTGATATTGGTAAACTTGCTTATGTAGGAAAACAAGGGGTTTTATGTCTACTATCAGAATCTTTCTATGCCGAAAAGCAAGGACATACTTCTCCTAATAATCGTATTAGTGATTTTATTCGTGATGTTCTTCGTAAAAATGAAGATCGTATCATTGCAACCATTTTACCAGCCCACATCTATCGTGTTCAAGAAATCTTTAACGAAGTCATGAAAACACATCGTAAGATTGTGATTATGGGAAAAGGACTACAAGATTTAATTACCAAAGCAATTAGTATGAACTATTTAACGATTGATCAAGAACGCATTGGTGATCTATCTAATTTAGATGATAAAGGTGTTATTGTTTTAATTTCCGATGAAAAAGAAAAACCATTTGCCAACTTAGATCGTATTTTAAAAGGATTTGATAAATACATCAAATTAAAGGAAACAGATACCATCTTTATTACAGAACCAAGCTATGATGGAATTGAAAAAAGATATGCTGTTATCCTAGATGATATTGCTCGCAATAATATTAATGTCGTTTCTTTATCCAATAAGAAACATTTATTACACCATGCTTCTCGAGAAGATTTGATGTTAATGATTAATTTAATGAATCCTACTTATTACTTTCCAGTGAAAGGAGAATATCGTCACCAATACATGAATGCTGAAGTAGCAGAAGAATTAGGAATTCCTAAAGAAAATATTTTGTTGAAACAAAATGGTGATGTAGTTGAATTTATAGATGGAAAATTAGTAGAATCAACCGAAAAAATAGAAATTGATGATATCTTAATCGATGGTAAGAGCCAAGGAGATATTGGAGAACTTGTCTTAAAAGATCGTGAAATGTTAGGACAAAATGGAATTGTGATTATTAGTGCTACATTAGATCGTCAAACGAAAAAAATCTTAGCAGGACCAGAAGTCTTAACAAGAGGCTTTATCTATGTCAAAGAAAATCAAGATATGATTGAAGAAACAAAGAATATTTGCTTAGAAACCATTCAAAACAATATTGATTCTGAATCAAAGAAAGTAGATTATAATAATATTAAAAACGAAGTAAGAGATAACCTAGGTAAATATTTCTACAGAGAAACAGAAGCCAAACCTATGATTATTACAGTGATTCAAGAGGTATAAAAATACCTCTTTTTTCATATATTAGAGATAGGGATTAATATGAAAAAAAGAATCATTATAGCAACAAGCATTCTCTTGACAATGATTATGATAGGATTCGTAATCACTATCTATCAACGAATAAAAAATGAACAAGAAAAACAAGCACTTCTATTAGAAATGAACAATAGTTATGCACCAATGGTAACTCTGATGAAAGATAAACAAGTCTATATCTATCAAGACGGAAATTACCAGGCCATTGGTTCCATTTCCCAAGGAACAATTCTTTCTCTAGAAAGCAAAGAATTAAAAAGCATAGAAGATATCTATTACCAAATAAAAAATAGTAAGTATTATATCGATTACCAAGATATAAAGGAAGTAAAGGATTACCAACAAAATCAAGAATATAATTCTTATTTAGTTACTACTAAAATTCACACCAGTCCTAGTACGACTCTATATCAAAATGATCAACCAATGATTTCTTTAGAGGAAAAATTAACCTTTGATGTACTAGCTAAAGAAGAAAATAACTATTATGTAAAGTTTTTAGATCAGATATATGTAATAAAAGATCACTATGAAATTGAAACGTTAGAAACGGTAGATTCATTAAAAGATATTAGTGTATTAAATTTTAGTAACGATATTTCCTTAGAACAGTTAAATAAAGTGTTAAGTCTTTTGAAAGAACAAAATTATGAAACCATTACCATAGCAGATTTTAAAAGATGGATCAAAGGACAAGTTGATTTCGATAAAAATAAAGTATTACTCTTATGTTATCAAGAATTAGATACTAGTAAAAAGGAGATAGCAGCAAAGTATTCTTATACCATCAATACTTCTTTAGAAGATATCGAATTTACATCAGGAGATACGAAATTAAAAGTAGGAGATACCAAATATTATAAATATGAAATTCAAAATACTACTTCTTTAGATCGAGTAAAAGATATGTTAAATGGTATTAAAGAAGTAACATCTTTGACTTCTAAAGTAGCAGTTCTAAACTATCATTTTTTCTATGATAGTAGTATAGGAGAAAGTTGTAATGAAAGTATTTGTATTGATGTTGATAACTTTAGGAAGCAGTTGGATTATTTAAAAGAGAATCATTATAAAATACTGACCATGCAAGAATTTAATGATTGGATGGATCGAAAAATTACTTTACCAGAAAAGTCGGTCTTAATTACGATTGATGATGGTGCCATGGGAACCAGTAAGATAAATGGTAATAAAATTATTCCTATTTTAGAAGAATACCAAATACCGGCTACTTTATTTCTAATTACCGGTTGGTGGGATGTTCAAAATTACCAATCTCAGTATTTAGAAATCTATTCGCATGGAGATGAACTTCATCATGATAATTACTGTAATGCAAGTGGAAATTGTGGTTATAAAGGATTAGTATTATCCAAAGAGGAAATCAAAACGGACTTAATGATTTCTACGCAAAAAATTGGCAACCATTTTGCCTTCTGCTATCCCTTTTATCAATACAATCAAAATATGATAGATGCTTTAAAAGAAACGGGATTCCAGCTTGCTTTTGTAGGAGGAAATCGAAAAGCAAGTCAATTAGATGATAAATATAAAATTCCTAGATATGTAGTTTATAAAAATACTAGTTTAAATGGTTTTATTAGTATGGTTAAATAAATTTGTCTTTTTCAAAAATTTTTGATATAATAACCCATGTTTTTGAGGTGGGACATGGCTAATTATTATGTAAATGGAAATTCTATTTCCATTCAAGAAAATGAACAAATCTATGCACAGGGAAGCGAAGGCAAAATTTATTTCATAGAAGATAAAGCCTATAAAATTTATTATCCCAATGCATTAAATGAAGGCTTTGGTGATAAGAAAAAATATCATCAAGCACTACTAGAAATTCAAGATTTTTTTGAATATATTATTTTACCAGAACATTTAATATTTGATGGAAACCAATCTAATTCTTACTGTGGTTATACTACAAAATGGGTAGGGGACGGTAATAAGCAAAAAGAAGGAATTACTACTTTATCCTGGAATTTATTGATTCACAATCTTGCTGGCTTTGAAAGAGAAATTCATTTATTAGGAAAAAATAGATTCTTAGCAGTAGATTTTAGTTTTCACAATTTAGTATTTTCTGATAAAGAACAAAAACTATATATGGTAGATCCTGGTAGATATCATCATACATCTTATTTTACTCTAGATGACTATCATAGAAGAAATCAGTGCATCTTAAAAACGTGCATTCTTCATATGTTAGAAAGAGATATCCTTCATTTTCATTTACTTTCAAGTAAAAAAGTAAAAATATTTTTGAACCATATCGAATTAGAAAGAAAAAATCTGCCATTTAGTGAATATTTTTCTGAAAATGAACAAAAATATTCCAATATCCAAGAGATGATCAAAGTAAAGGAAAAATTTTTACATTAAAATCATCTTTCTACTTGATTTTATCTCAAGTTTATGATAAAATCTTAAATGTTTGAAGCTCCTGTTTCAAACCGCATTGAATAGGTTTTAAAACAAAATGCTTTGTACCTTAAGAGCGAGTCTAGAAAATAAAAAAAGGAGGGTAATTATGAACGCAGTAATTAAGACAGGTGGAAAACAATATTTAGTTTCTGAAGGAAGCGTAATTTTTGTAGAAAAATTAGCTGGTAATGAAGGAGATAAAGTTGTTTTTGATGAAGTTTTAATGCTTGATTCTAAAGTAGGAAATCCTTACGTTAGTAAAGCAAGTGTAGAAGGTGTTATCCAAAAACAAGGAAAACATAAGAAGATTAGAGTGTTCAAATATAGTCAAAAAGATAGAAGTAATCGTAGAACACTTGGTCATAGACAACCTTATACAAAAATTGAAATTAAAAAAATTAATGGATAATGAATAGGGAATTAAAATGATTAAAGTAGCGGTTGAAAGTAAAAATAAAAAGCATATTGATCAAATAAAAATAGTTGGACATGCTGATTATGACGATTATGGAAAAGATATTGTCTGTAGTAGTGTCAGTAGTATAGTAACAACTACTGTAAATGGTATTTATGAAATCAATCGAGAGTATTTACAGGTAGAAGAAATCAAAGATGGTATGATTTTAACGATATTAAAAGAAGATACGATTTGTGATAAACTGATAAAAAATATGCTGAATTTACTTTCCGAGCTTTCCGAAAATTACCCGGAAAATATAATGGTTAAGTAAGGAGGAAATAGGGATGAACAGATTAGTTTTAAATATACAATATTTTGCTCACCACAAAGGACAAGGTTCTACATCAAACGGTCGTGATTCTGCTGGTCGTAGATTAGGTGCTAAAGCTAGCGATGGTGAATTTGTAACGGCTGGTTCTATTCTTTACCGTCAAAGAGGAACCAAAATGTTTGCAGGAAAGAATGCTCGTCGTGGAAATGATGATACCGTATTTGCAACTGTAGATGGAATCGTTAAATTTGAAAGATTAGGTAGAGATAAAAAACAAGTTAGTGTATATGCTGTAGAAGAATAGTTTGAACTATTCTTTTTCTATTTGATAAGGAAGTGATGAAATGGATAAGATTTATTTGGATGAAGAAGGTTATCAAAATTATTTAAAAGAATTAGAACAAATCAGAAAAAAAATCAACATGAATAGTAAGGATATTTCTGAATTTCAATCGGATGATGCCTATGGAGATGGATGGCATGATAATTTTGCCTATGAACAAGCCATTCAAAAAGAGAATGCATTATATTTTGAATATCAGAAAAAATTAAAGGGATTAGATCAAATAGAAATTATCACGACCGAGAAAAAAGGACATTTGGTAGAAATTGGAAGTATAGTAGAATTGCGTTTTGATGGAGAATTAGAAACAGAAGTTTATAAAGTAACCGGAAACACGGTATCCAATTTTAAAAACGATCAAATGGAAATTACCCTAAATAGTCCCTTAGGAAAAAGTATTTTTCATAAGAAAATCAATGATTCATTTTCGTATCAAGTAGATAATAGAAAAATAAGTGGTAAAATTATAGATATCAAATAGTGAGGAAAGATTTATGGAATATGAAATGGGATTACAGAAAAAATATTTTGATGCTATGAAAAATCAAACCAAAAAAATAGAAATTAGATTAAACGATGAGAAAAGAAAAAAAATTCGAGTAGGAGATATTATTAATTTTGGTTTAGAGCCTGACAGAGTAAAAAAATTAAAAACAAAAGTTACTAATTTAACAACATATAGGAATTTTCAAGAAGTAGTAGATAATATTCCACTCGAATATTTAACTTCAAGTAAGGCAACAAGAGAAGAATATTTAAAAGACTTGAATTTGTACTATCCACAAGATGTAGTAGATCAGTATGGTGTTCTAGCAATTGAGATTCAAAAATTAGAAAAATCATGTGGTATTATTGTATCTCAAAAAATAAAAGATGAACTAAATATTTTAATTGTAAAACATAAAGATGGTCATTGGGGATTTCCAAAGGGTCATATGGAAGAAAATGAAACAGAAAAGGAAACAGCATTACGTGAAACTTGGGAAGAAACGGGTATTAAAGCTAGAATTGTAGGAAATTTTAGAAAAGTAATTACTTATCAACCGAAACCAAATACTACGAAAGATGTTGTTTTCTTTCAAGGAGAGGTAGAAAGTGGAGAAATTAGTTTCCCAAATGAAGAAATTGATCAAATTAAATGGGTAACTATCCAAGAAGCACAAAAATTAATTACCTATCCAGCAGAAAGACAATTATTAGAAACCAATTCTTAAAATAAGTAGAATAACCTCAAAATAAATTATAATTTTGTAAAATAAAGTCTAGTTATATTGTACTTTGAGAGAAAGCATAGTATAGTAAAATCAGTTGATAAATGACATAATATGAGAACTCTAGAATTTAAAACAGAGTTTAAACAAAAAGACAATTCATTAGAAACAATGAAAATTTTTGTACCAATCACTTATCGAATTGGCACTTACAAAATAAAAAACAAATTAAAGGAAAGAAAGTTAAAAAATGTATAATATTTTATGTAGTAAGATTGAAAATTTAAGTAATTATCAAGTGAAGTTATTACCAATTATAAATCCTAACTCTAAAGTAATTATTCTTCCATGGTCATTTGCTACAGAAGTTGGCAATTTAGATAAATTCTTTGCCAAAAATGAAAAGAGATATTTAAAATATATAAATAGTTTGAAATCATTGGGATTAAAAGAAAAAAATATCAAAGTTATAGACTGTTATAAAGAAACATCGAATTCAATAAAAAAAGATATTAATAATTCAGATATTTTAGTTTTAACTGGAGGTAATCCAGAAATGTTATATTTTAAAGTAGTGCAAGATGTAGAATGCTTATATGACATTAAGCATTACCATGGAATTATAATTGGAGCCTCTGCTGGAGCAGTTATACAATTTCCACGATACTTTATTACAGCAAAGAATAATTATTATAAATATTTTTCATTTTACGATGGCTTTGGTAATATTGAAAACAAATTTTATATAGATGTTCATAGTGTAAAAAATGGAAACTATATCAAAAAATTACAGCAAGTATCAAATGATACAAGAAAAGAAATTTATGCTTTAACAGACAAGGGTATTTTAATCTATAATCGAGAAAAAGAAAAAATAGAATATACTGACAATACTATTTATATTAAGCCTACAAATGAAAAATGATATTCATTTTGTAAAATACAGTCTAGTGAGATTGCTTTTTATTGAAAAAAGCATATAGTAAAATTAGTTGATAAATAAGATAAATCACATTTTCCTTTACAAAGTTAACAAAATGTGATATAATAGCAGCAATTTCAAGCAGTACTAGAAATTAGAAAGATAGGGTGTTTAATAACATGGAATTAAAAGATTATAGAACTCAACTTGCTAATTTAGACATTAATGAACAAAAATTAAGAGATTTATATTTAAGAAATTTAGCATTAGGAAAAATTCAAGGACCATCAACAGGATATGCTAGCATTGATAAAACTTGGTTAAAGTATTATGATGAAATGGCAATACAAGAAAATACACCTAACATGAAGATATATGATTGTATATATGAAAACAATAAAGATCATTTAGATGAAATAGCATTAGAGTATTATGGAACCAATATCACATATGGTGAATTATTTGAGAATATTAATAAATTTGCTAATGCATTTAAAGCAAGAGGAATCAAAGAACAGGATATTGTAACTTTAGGTATGCTTACTACACCAGAAGCAATTTATACAATGTTAGCATTAAATAAAATTGGTGCGATTTCAAGTATGATTGATCCACGAAGTAACATTCATGGACTACATAAGTACCTATTAGATAATGCCTCTGATTTAGTAGTGATAACGGATTTATTTAAAAATAAATTTAAAGAAGCAATAGAAAACACTTCAGTTAAACAAGTTATTGTTTCTCCAGTTTTATCTTCTCATCCAATTTTTAAGAATAAAAAAGAGAAACAACAAAATAGAAAAAATCCGGAAAATCAACTTAAATCAAAATTTATTAGTTTAGATAATTTTATACAATATGGAACTCATTATAATGGAAATATTACCAGCAAATATTTAGAAGATAGTCCAGCAATTATTGTACACAGTGGTGGAACTACGGGATTTCCTAAAGCAGTAGTGATGTCAGATAAAAAAATACTTGCATCAGTTTATCAATGTTTAAATTCTGGTATTAAGTTTAAAAGGGGAGAATCATGGTTAGGTATTATGCCTTTATTTATCATTTATGGTGCTTCTACGGGTACTTTATTGCCTTTAGTAAAAGGCATTAAAATACATCTAGTATCTTTATTTAATCCAAAGAATTTGCCTAAATTATTATTGAAAAAAAGACCAATTCATATGACTCTTGCTCCTTCTCATTTTGAATACCTGATTGGAAATAAAAAACTAGAAAATGAGGATTTATCGTATATTGTTGCTCCAACTGTTGGAGGGGATTCCATGAATATTGAATTAGAAAAAAAGGCAAATGAATGGCTTAAAAATCATGGTTGTGAATACAAAGTTATAAAAGGGTATGGTTCTTCTGAGACATGTTCTGCTGTTACTGTTTGTGTCTCTAATGAATGTAATAAATTAGGTAGTGTTGGAATTCCTTTACCTAAAACAACTATTTCCATTTTTGATATCGAAACTAATGAAGAATTGCCAATTGGAAAATCAGGAGAAATTTGCATTAATGGACCAACAAATATGCTTAAATATTTAAATAGTGAGGCAGAAACAGAAATGGTTCTAAAAAAACATGACGATGGTAAAGTTTGGGTACATTCTGGAGATTATGGTTATATCGATCAAGATGGTATGCTATATATTACAGATAGAATAAAAAGAATGATTATTGATTTTGGTGGATTTAAAATTTTACCATCATATGTTGAATCAATTATTAATAAACATCCAGATGTTGTAAAAAGTGTTGTGTTTGGAATTAGGGATACGAATCATGTTCAAGGAGAAGTTCCAGTTGCATGCATTGTGTTAAAAAATAAATCAGCACAGAGTATTCAAGAAATAAAAGATTTATGTCATCGTGAATTAAAAGATTCTACATCAATGCCTGCTAATTTTTATATAGTAAATGAGATACCTTATATTGCAACTAATGGAAAAGTAGATATAAACGCTTTAAAACAAATGGTTGAAAAAATAAATGAAAATAATGAAAAAGGATCATTATTAAATAAAGTTTTAAAAAAGAAAATATAATTTTTCTTTTTTTTTTGTAATATTAGAAAAAAATGATATAATGGTATCATAATAGAGTTAAAGAAGGTAAAGGAATGTATATAAGTATTATTTTTGAAATTTGTAGTTTAGTTTATATTGGTATTCTTTCAGTAATTTATTTTAGGAAAAAACGAATAAACAATATAGAAAATAAAATTTATTCTAATTTAGTGGTACAAGTTATACTAATATTACTTGTTGAATTCATATGTTGCTTAACAGGATTATTAAATTTGGATTCTCATTCTATTTTTGTAAATGTTATATCTAGAATCCTATTATCATTAATGATATTTTGGGCACTTTCTTTTTATTATTACATATATGCCATTACTCATGAATCAGAAAATAATAAATTACTAAAAAATAAAACTAAAAATACAATCATAACATATCTTTTATCGTTTATTGTTATTATGCTACCTTTAAATTATTATAAGGATAATATGATAACATATTCCTTTGGATTAGGTGTCATTTATACTTACGTGATAGCGACTATTTGTATAATATTTGAAATTTTTCATATAATCAAAAACTTTTCAAATATAAAAAAAGAAAAGATTTATCCTTTAATATTATTACTCATCTTAATAGTATTAATGGTATTAACTAAATTAATAAATCCAGGAATCAATTTGATAGCCTCTTCATTTGCTATAGTAATCTTCTTAATGTACTTCACCATTGAAAACCCAGATTTAAAAATGATTGAACAGTTAAATATTGCTAGAGACCAGGCAGAGAAGGCTAATCATGCTAAGAGTGATTTCTTAAGTAGTATGTCTCATGAAATTAGAACACCATTAAATGCGATTGTTGGTTTTAGTCAGGCTTTAACGGAAGAAGATTTACCACCTCAAGCCAAAGATGAAGTAAAAGATATTATGATGGCTAGTGAAACCTTACTAGAAATTGTCAATGGTATCTTGGATATTTCTAAAATTGAAGCCAATAAACTAGAAATTGTCAATACAGAATATAACTTTAATTTAATATTAGAAGAACTTGTTTCTCTAACCAAAGCCCGTTTAGGAGAAAAACCATTAGAATTTAAATATCGCTTTGATCCATCGATTCCACCTTATCTATATGGTGATAAAGTTCGTGTGAAACAAATTATCCTAAACTTATTAACAAATGCTGTAAAATATACCAAAGAAGGTTGGATTAGTTTTGAAGTCAATGCCATCCAAAAAGATGGTATCTGTCGTTTAATTATTTCCGTAGAAGATTCTGGAATTGGAATTAAACCAGAAAGTATTGATAAATTATTTACGAAATTTGAACGACTTGATATTGAAAAAAATAATACCATCGAAGGAACAGGACTAGGTCTTGCTATTACTAAAAAATTACTAGATTTAATGGGTGGACAAGTCGTTGTACAAAGTGTTTATGGTCAAGGATCAAAATTTACAGTCGCCATTGACCAAAAAATTGTTACCAATCCAACCACAGTTGTAGAGTCTACTCAAGTATCTGTTGAGAATCTAGATTTATCTACTAAAAAAATCTTAGTAGTCGATGATAATAAAATTAATTTAAAAGTGGCTGCTCGTTTATTAAGCGACTATCACTGCCAAATTGAAACGTTGGAAAGTGGTATCGAGTGTATTGATCAAATCAAAGCAGGAAATACCTATGATTTAATATTAATGGATGATATGATGCCAAAATTAAGTGGGGTAGAAACTTTCCATCAATTACAGCAAATTCCAGGATTTTCTATTCCAACCATTGCCTTAACAGCCAATGCCATCTCTGGTATGAAAGAAAAATACTTACAAGAAGGATTTCATGATTATTTAGCGAAACCAATTGATAAGAAAGAATTATATACAGTTTTAGCGAAATTCTTAGTGCAAAAATAAAGATTTATGATATACTTATCTTAATGATAGAAAGAAGGGTAAACATGAAAGATGTCAATTTATTAATTAGTAACGGAGTAAACATTCAAAAGAGTCTAGAGTTATTTGGAGATATGGAAACTTATAATGATACTTTACACGATTTTTTAAGTGAGGTAGAAGGAAAACTTGCGAAAATAAAAAGTTTTAAAGAACAAGGAGATATGGCTAATTACGCTATTTTAGTTCATTCTTTAAAAAGCGATAGTAAATATTTTGGCTTTGAAAAACTAGCAGAACTTGCTTACAACCACGAGATGGAAAGTAAAGCCAACAATATGTATTATGTTACAGATCATTATGATGAATTAATGCAAGAAGCAAATCGTATTGTTGCCTTAGTAAAACAGTATATGGGAATTACTACTACCAATGTTGATGCTTCTATGGTAAGACCTCAAGTCATCAAAGATCAGACTATCTTAGTTGTAGATGACTCTAATGTTGTTCGTAACTTTGTATCAAAAATCTTTAGTAATGAATATGATGTGATGATCGCAAACGATGGAAAAGAAGCTTTAGATATCATTCGTTCCAATGTGGATGATAAAATTGTTTGTATGTTACTAGATTTAAATATGCCAAATGTAGATGGTTTCCAAGTATTAGATTACTTTAAACAAGCAAATTTATTTGCTAGAATTCCTGTTGCGATTATTACGGGAGAAGGAACACAAAATAATATCACAAAAGCTTATCAATATCCAATTGTCGATATGCTACAAAAACCATTTAATGAAGTAAATGTAAAAAATATTGTTGATAAATTAATTATGGTTCGTAATATGAATCAAAATCACCAATAAAAAATTTGCTTTTCTAAATAAAAAATAAAGAGAATAATGAAAAAGAATAGAATGTTAATTTTATTCTTTTTTTAGAAAGTGGTGTTAAGATGAAACGAAAGAAAGTAAAAAGAATCGTTATTTTTGGTTTATGCTTATCTCTAGTGATAGGACTCATTACCTGGCTATATTTCTATCATCAAAAAGTGGAAGTTATTTTAGTAAAAGATTTAACAGTACCGTATCAGAGTTCTATTACCAATTTATCTTTTATTGAAAAAGTACAAAAGGGAAAAATTCTTACCAAAGAAGAAACTATCGACACCACAAAATTAGGAACTAAGAAAATAACATTAACCTTTCAAAATCAATATGGTAGAAAAGAAACTAAAACCTTTGAAATTACAGTAGTGGATACCATTCCTCCAGAAATTAAATTTCAAGAAAATCTAACTACGATTGAAGGAAATGAAATTGATTTACTCAAAGATGTTACGGCTTACGATGATGTAGATCAAGAAGTAAAAGTTTTAGTAGAAGGAACCTATGATTTTCAAAAATCAGGTACTTATTCTTTATCTTATGTTGCGAAAGATCAAAGTGGTAATGAAACAAGAAAAAAATTTACTTTAACAGTAGAAAAAAAGAAAGCTTCGCAACCCAATACCAATACGACACAGCCAGATACTACGTTTACAACAAAAAAAGGATTTCAAGGAATTACGAAAAATGGAGTAACCTATATCGATGGTGTGTTAATTGCCAATAAAACATATAGTTTACCTTCGAACTATGGAAATGGTTTAACCCAAGATACTATGAATGCTTTTAATGAAATGAAAAAAGGAGCCCAAGATGCAGGACTGAATATTGAAATTATTAGTGGTTTCCGTTCTTATAATAAGCAAAATACCCTTTACAACAATTATGTAGCCAGAGATGGAAAAGTAGCTGCCGATCGGTATTCCGCACGTCCGGGACATTCCGAGCATCAAACGGGAATGGCGGTTGATATCAATAGTCTTTATACTTCTTTTGAAAATACAGCGGAAGGAAAATGGTTAAGTAATAACAGTTATCAATATGGATTTATTTTAAGATATCCAAAAGATGGTGAAAGTATTACCGGATATATGTATGAACCATGGCATTTTCGATATGTCGGAAAAGAACTTGCTACCAAGTTATATAATAATGGATCTTGGATTACATTAGAAGAATATTTTGGAATAACGAGTCAATATGAGTAATTCGATTTGGAAACTGTATGATTACCCTGTAAAACTTGATACATTTATGAAAATAGAAGCAAAGTAATTGTGTTTTATAGAAATTTATGGTATAGTATGAATAGAAAAAGGGATACATACTATAAGAATACTTTATGGGTAATACTTCCATAAACATTATAGTGAAGCACTTAGTCTCTCATAGATTGAGTGCTATTTCTTTCTAATAAAAATTGGGGTGATACGATGTTTATCGATGAAGTAACAATTGAGGTTCATGCTGGTAATGGTGGCGATGGATGCTGCGCTTTTCGAAGAGAAAAATTTATTCCTATGGGTGGACCTTATGGTGGAAATGGTGGAAGAGGAAGTAATATCATTTTCAAAGTGGATGAAGGATTACATACTTTATTAGATCTTCGTTATAACAGGATTATTAAAGGAAAAAAAGGGGAAAATGGAACCGGTAAAAACTGTAATGGAAAAAATAGCGAAGATATTATTATTCGCGTTCCTCAAGGAACTGTAATTACAGATACTGATACCAATTTAATTGTTGCCGACTTAAAACAGAAAGATGATTCTATCGTTGTTGCTTATGGTGGTAGAGGAGGTCGTGGTAATACTGCTTTTAAAACACCAAGTAATCCTGCACCTAACTTTAGCGAAAATGGTGAACCAGGAGAAGTCAAATATCTAAAAGTAGAATTAAAAATGCTTGCTGATGTTGGCTTAGTAGGACTTCCTAGCGTAGGAAAAAGTACGATTATCTCTCAAGTATCGAAAGCAAAACCGAAAATCGCAGCATATCACTTTACAACTTTAACTCCTAATTTAGGGGTATGTAAAGATAAACTAGGAAGAAGTTTTGTGATGGCTGATTTACCAGGATTAATCGAAGGAGCTAGTAAAGGGGAAGGTTTAGGAGACCGTTTCTTAAGACATATTGAAAGAACGAAAGTGATTGCTCATGTAATTGATATGTCCGGTAGTGAAGGACGTAATCCTTATCAAGATTATGTAACGATTCAAAACGAATTGGAACAATTTAGTAAAAAGTTAATCGAAAAGCCACAAATAATTATTGCTAATAAGATGGACTTACCGTCAGCTCAAGAAAATTTAACAGAATTTAAGAAAAAGGTAAAAGAACCTATTTATGAAGTGAGTGCAATGAATCAGGAAGGATTAGAAGAAGTTCTAGTTGCTTTAGGCGATTTAGTAGATCAAATCAAGGATGTTCCATTATATGAAGAAGATCAATTAGAAGGACATGTCCTATATAAATTCCAAAAGGAGCAACCTTACGTAATTACAAGAGAAGATAATGGTACTTGGGTATTATCTGGTTCTGAATTAGAAAAACTATTTAGAATGACTAAATTCACAACGGAAGAAGGAATTTTAAGATTTACTCGTCGTCTTCGCAAAATGGGAGTAGATGATAAATTAGAAGAGTTAGGTGCTCAAGAAGGAGATATTGTGCGAATTTTAGATTTTGAATTTGAATATCGAAAATAATGAAAAAACTTGTAAATCAATCTTTTGAAAAGAAAGAAGGAAGGAATTTAAAATTTTCTGTTAGAGAAAATGAGAAATTCCTTTTTCTTTTGTATAAAATTAGGAAAAAGAGTGATTTTACAGTCCTTCTTCTTTCTGTTATGGTATCCTTCGTAAATGGAAATATTCTATTGTAAAGGA
>CANQBE010000024.1 GCA_947589515.1 uncultured Bacilli bacterium | reverse complement strand
CTTCTAAAAACGGCATTAAATCTAGTAAAGAAAAAAATCCGTAAAAAAACGGACTTTAGTCTAAAAATTTACGAAAAAATAAGAATCTGTTATGATTCTTATTTCGATAAAAGTTCACAAACTAAATTACTAATTTCAGTTGGATTTTCAATAGGAAGTCCTTCTATTAATCTTGCTTGAGCATATAGTATTTTGGTATATTTAGCAAGGACTTCTTTATCTTCTTGATATAATTTTTCAAGTTTTTTACTAATGTCATGATTTTCATTAATTTCTAGAACTGTTTCGGCTTTTATTTTTTCATCTGTTGGCATGGCATTAATTACTTTTTCCATTTCTAAAGAAACATTTCCTTTACTTACTAAGCAAACAGGATGATTTTTTAAACGATGAGTAAGTTTTACATCACTAATTTCATCTTTTAAAGTTTCTTTCATAGCAGCAAAGACATCTTTTAGTTGTTCATTTTTCTTTTCCAAAGCCTTTTTCTCATCTTCACTGTCTAAATCGATATCACTAGATACATTCGTAAATTTCTTACCTTCATACTCATTTAATACTTGCATGACAAATTCATCAACATAATCTGTTAAATATAATACTTCGTATCCCTTTTCTTTGACTTGTTCTACTTGAGGAAGTAAATCAATTTTATCAATCGTTTCTCCACAAGCATAATAAATCTTATCTTGTTTTTCTTTCATTCTAGAACAATATTCTTTCAAAGTAACAAATTTCTTATCTTGAGAAGAATGGAATAATAATAGATCTTGTAATTCTTCTTTTTTCATACCATAACTATTATAGATTCCAAATTTAAGTTGCATACCGAAAGCTTGGAAGAATTTTTCATATTTTTCTCTATCATTTTCTAACATAGAAATTAATTCTTTTTGAATTTTCTTTTCAATATTAGAAGCAATTAATCCTAAATTTTTATCTTGCTGTAACATTTCTCTTGAAATATTTAAAGATAAATCACTAGTATCGACAAGTCCTTTTACAAAACTAAAATAATCAGGCAATAATTCTTTACATTTATCCATGATGAGAACACCATTTGCATAAAGTTGTAATCCTTTTTCATATTCTTTTGTATAAAAATCATAAGGAGCATGAGAAGGTATATATAAAAGTGTTGTATAAGTACATTTTCCTTCTACTGTGGAATGGATGGTTTGAAGACTATCTTCATAGTCAAAGAATTTATCATGATAAAATTGTTGATAATCTTCTTCTTTAATATTCTTTTTATCTTTTTTCCAAAGAGGAACCATACTATTTAAAGTTTCTTCTTCTTGATGTTCTTCATATTCATCAGAATTCTCTTTTTTATGACGATGAGTTACCATCATCGTAATAGGATAAGAAATATAATCAGAGTATTTTTTAACAATTTCTTTTAATTTATATTCTTCTAGGAATTCATCATATTCTTCTCCTTCTTTTAGAGTAAGGATGATTTCTGTACCAATGGTATCCTTTTTGGTTTCTTTCATTTGATATCCATCAACACCACTAGATTCCCAAGTATAAGATTTGTCACTATCAAATTTTCTAGATGTTACTTTAACACTACTTGCTACCATGAAGGATGAATAAAATCCTACACCAAATTGACCAATAATATCAATATTTTTCTTTTTCTCCATTTCTTCTTTAAATAAAGAAGATCCACTTTTGGCAATAGTACCTAAATTTTCTTCCAATTCTTCTTGATTCATACCAATACCATTATCGGTAATGGTAAGTGTTCTAGATTCTTTATCTACTGCTAAAGTAATTTTAAAATCACTTTTCTTTACTTTTACTTCTTTATTCGTTAAAGATAAATAATACAATTTATCAATTGCATCACTTGCATTGGAAATTAATTCCCTTAAAAAAATCTCCTTATTGGTATAGATTGAATTAATCATTAAATCTAATAATTTTTTTGATTCTGCTTTAAACTGTTTTTTCAAAACAATCATCTCCTAACAATGGATATCTTAACTCTATTTTTAGCAGATGTCAATAGTGAGTGCTAAAAAATATGAAACTTATTCACTACTACTTTGGCTGGATGGAAAGACTATGTCATAAACAAGATAATAAAAAAAGTGATCGTAATTGATACAATCACTTTATATGAAAATAGGAAAACTTTGATAGTTCATTTTTTGAATGGAATTATTTTTCTAATAATGCTAATTTTTCTTTTTCTTCTTCGAGTTTTTTGCGATCCATTGCAACAATATTGGCAGGAGCCTTCTTGACATAATTTTCATTTGCTAATAAGTTTTCACGTCTTGAAATGGATTGCTTTAATTTTTCGATTTCTTCTTGCTTTTTATTCAAATCTTCTTTACTACCTTCATAATAGTAAGTAATATGGATATTTTTAGATTGGTAATCCGTACTTAATAACTCATTATTGGATTCTAGCATTAAATTTTCCTCTTTTATTTTTAGTTGAGAATAATAAATATCTTTTAAATCAGAATCAACCTCTACCTGAATCTTAGCATCTTTTGTAATGGCGTTCGATTGTTTTAAATTACGAATCGCAACAATATCTTCTAATACTTTATCAATTAATTCTTTTTCTTTGTGATAATCAATATCTTCTACTTTTGGATAAGCACTAATCATAATAGATTCTGTTTCTTTGATTGGTAACATTTGATAAATTTCTTCTGTTACATAAGGCATAAATGGATGTAACATTTTTAAAATAGAAGTTAATACTTTAAGTAGTACACTCTTAGTAGTATCATTCATATTACTCTTAGAAAGTTCAATATACCAGTCACAGAAATCTTCCCATATAAAACTATATAGTTCATTTCCTACATTATGATACTCATATTTTTCCATACTCGTTCTGACACTTTTTATTAATTCATTTAATTTTTCTAAAATCCACTGATCAGATAAAGATAAATCTTTTAAAGAGTAATTTTCTTCTTTAAAGTCTTCCATATTCATTAGAACATAACGAGAAGCATTCCAAAGTTTATTAATAAAATTCCAAGTAGATTTTACTTTTTCACTATCATATCTTAAATCCATACCTGGTGCAGAATTGGTGGTTAGGAAAAATCTTAAGGAATCTGCTCCATATTCTTCAATCACATCCATAGGATCTACCCCATTTCCTAAGGATTTAGACATTTTTCTTCCCTCTTTATCACGAATCAGACCATGAATTAAACAATCTTTAAATGGACGATAATCTGTAAAATGAAGTCCTTGGAAAGTCATACGATTTACCCAAAATGGAATAATATCATATCCTGTTACTAAACAATTATTAGGATAATATCTTTGGAAGTCTTCTGTATTTTCTGGCCAACCCAAAGTACTAAATGGCCACAAAGCACTACTAAACCAAGTATCCAAAACATCACTATCTTGGACCCATCCTTCGCCAGTTGGTGCTTCCATACCAACATATACTTCATCACCCTTATACCATGCAGGAATTCTATGACCCCACCAAAGTTGACGAGAAATACACCAGTCATAAGTAATTTCCATCCAATGATTCATTGTCTTTTCATATCGTTCTGGAACAAAGTTTACTTTAGTATCTTTATTTTTCTGATTTTCTAATACACAATCAGCAAGTGGTCTCATCTTAACAAACCATTGTTTTGATAAATAAGGTTCAACAACAGTATCACTTCGTTCACTATGTCCAACACTATGAACCATAGGTTCAATAGAAATTAATAAATCGTCTTTTTTCAAATCTTCAATTAACTTTTCTCGACATTCTTCTCTTGATAATCCTTGATAAATACCAGCATTTTCATTCATCGTAGCATCAGGATTCATAATAACTACTCGTTCTAGATTATGTCTATTTCCTACTTCAAAATCGTTAGGATCATGAGCAGGAGTAATTTTAACGACCCCAGTTCCAAATTCAGGATCAGCATGAATATCTCCAACAATTGGAATTAACTTACCAACAACTGGCAAAATAACTTTCTTCCCAATTAAATGTTTATACCGATCATCTTCCGGATTAACGGCAACAGCAGTATCCCCAAATAAAGTTTCAGGTCTAGTCGTAGCAACATCCAAATACATGCTTTTATCTTCTAGGTAATACTTTAAATGATAAAAAGCACCTTGATCTTCTTTATAAATGACCTCTTCATTCGATAAAGCTGTCATTTGTACAGGATCCCAGTTAATAATTCTTTCACCACGATAAATTAATCCCTCATGATATAAATCAACAAAGACTTTTCTAACTGCTTTAGATAATCCATCATCTAAAGTAAATCTTTCTCTAGTATAATCCAAAGATAATCCTAATTTTGCCCATTGATTATGAATATTTTCAGCATACTCTTCTTTCCAAGCCCAAGCAACTTTTAACCATTCATCACGATCCATTTCACGTGGCTTAATTCCTTCTTCTTTTAATTTTTTATCTACTTTAGCCTGAGTGGCGATACCAGCATGATCCATTCCAGGTAACCATAAAGTATCATATCCATCCATTCTTTTATAACGAATCATAATATCCTGTAAAGTCGTATCCCAAGCATGACCTAAATGAAGTTTTCCTGTTACATTTGGAGGAGGAATCACTACACAAAAAGGTACTTTACTTTTATCTTTACCAGCTTCAAAATAATGATTTTCTAACCACCATTTATATTTATCTTTTTCTACTAATTTATGATTGTATTTTTTCTCTAACATATTATTCACCTATTCCTTTATTAATCTGATCAAAACAGACTTCTCTAACCTTTCTCCATAATTTTTCGCTATGTTCATCTACTTGTACCGTTCCTAAAAACAAGTCAAAATTATCGGTTGCAACTAAAATATCATAACTTTCATTAAAATTAATATCATTAATAAAATTTAAATATAGTAATGTTTTATCACTCGCACTTTTTAATAACTTAGTATCTATTTGTTGATGATTACTATATTTTTTTAGAACTTCAGAAGATATTTCATTAGCATCAAATTTCATTTCATATTCAACTGCTATCACTCGAAAAATATCTACTTTATCCATATCTCTAATCATTTTAGCAAACAGTAATTCATCGCTACTTAAACCTTTTTCAATTTCTAACTTATTATGATTTTTAATAGCAGAATAAATAATTTTTGCCTCTTTCGAATCCTTCTCGATACCAAAATCGCGAATATGACCATCATCAAATAGATAATGACATCCATAGTCTGCATGATCCATATTGGTTTTGTTATCGGAAATTTTTCCATATCTTTTAATTTGTTCAAATCTACCAATATCATGTAGTAAACCAATGATTTTAGCAAGTTCTAGTTTTTCATGATCAAGTTCTAATCGAAAAGCAAGTTCTGCCATTAAATCCACCACATGATAAGTATGCACATATTTTAAATGAATTTGCTTATCATTTTTATCATAAGAATTCATATAATTTTCAAAAGCAAGTCTTGCCACATTATAATCCATAAAAAAAACTCCTCCTTCATACTAAGGACGAGTTAACCCGCGGTACCACCTTAATTCATTCTAAAATTAGAACACCCTTCATTCTTCTAACGGGAAGTATTCCGTAACTAGTTACTCAGCTCACTAATTCAACTCCATCGCTACCCATTTATAATCTTCTATCTATTTCCACCAACCATAGACTCTCTATTAGATTTTTATAAATTCCTCGACTTCTCTGTTTTTCTAACTTAATTATAACCAAAATTTATGATTTTGTCTATTCTATTCATGAATTCTAATTTTTTTTACTTCTGCTAAAGATGTTTCCGTTAAACTACTAGAATCAACAAAATACTTTCCTTCTTGTTTTTCTAGAAAATAATATAGATTCTGACCAGATAAAAAATCACTTAATGTCATATATCGATCTTTTGAAAATTTTAATAAAGGAACCCTTTCTAAATACTTTTCTGTATTTAAATAACCAGTCGATTGATGGTTACATTTTAATATATTTCCTACATAAAATTTTTCAATATTTTCTGTTTGTTGTATGGTATTTTCATTTTTGAATAAATAGTTTCGATAAACGGAACGTAGAGATTCTAAAGTAACATTTTTATAATCAAAATCTTTTGGATAAGGAAATTCATAAATGGAACTATCATTTATAAATTCTTTTGATTGAGAAGAACGAGACATTGGTTTTGGTAAAATCAATCCCTTTCCTCTAATCTTTTCTAATTCAAAAAACTGTTTTTTTACTTGAATAACACCAACATTTTTTCGAAAAATGCTACTTTTACTACTATCTACAACCGTATTAGTATTGATTAAATAAAAGTTTTCTGGATGAATATATAGATTTCTCATTGGATTCCTCTTTTCTAACGAATGGTTTTATTATAAACATTTGCTAGTGAAATGTCAATTAAAAGAAAAATACATATATTATACTAGGTGAAGATTATGTTTAAACAAAGAGGGCATGGTTTTTTCTGTAGATGTGAGGGATGTAAAATAAAAAGAAGAAGTAGTCTATGGTATATGGGTGGACTATTCTCTCTTCTAATTATTTTAGCTTGGCAAGTTTTATTTACTATTTTTATTGTAACCCGGTTTAATGTTTTTTTAATTTTCTTATTGATGGTTTGTGTAGTGATCGGCTTTTTTAGAATCCTTTTCTAGAGAGGATAATGTTTGATCGATATAGAGTATTAAATTGGTTACTTGTTTTGTTTTTAAATATTCGGTAGTCGTAATATCTACTTTACTAGGAATGAGAAGAAGAGCATTTAATAAAAATTTTTCTTCTTTTCGTAGTGGATATTTTAATTGATAAATTTCTAAGATTTCTGATAATGTAATATCTAAGAAACTTTTCCGATACAAAATTTCTAAATCATAAATAGGAAAATCTACTCGTGATTGGTCCCAACTAATAAAATATAATTCATCTGCTTCGATTAAATGTTTTTCTTCTAAATTACCATGAATATAAGCATAACGAACTTTTTTTTCATCTTTTAAGATAGAATACCATTTTTCTAAATATTCTCGACTTCGATTTAATGCAAAATAAATCATAGAGATATTGCGAATTAATAAATAATTAGCAGGAGACATATAAACTTCCAATTCAATCATATCCTGTAAATCACTATAATACTGGTAAATAGCATTTTGGGAATCAATCATTTTTTCATAGATTTCTTTGATGAAATCTTCATCTACAGTTTTATAAAAAGTAGTCTTAGTATGTAACATACTAGTCAAATATACTAAATCTTGAAGTCTCTGTTCTTTGGGGGTATCTTGATCTTCAATATAATCCATAAGCTCTACTTCATCCTCAATAGAAGAATAAATTTGAGGAAAATTATGAAAGTTTCTGGTCTGTAAATAATCAAAAGAATCTGCTTTTCTACTTTTTTTCTTGATAACATATTTTTTATTATCGGTAGAAATAATAGAAGCAGATCCTATTCTTTTAATTGACTTTGGTTTAATATGAAAATATTGCAGTAATTCTTGTTTATTCATTGGAACAACATGGTATGATTAATTTCGTTCCCACTTTCACATCTGATAAATCATTATAATTTTGAAGTTGTTCACGAGTCGTTTTGTATTTATCAATAATGGATTCAATGGTATCAGATTCCCTCACAATATAAACATAATAGGTAGAAAAAGTTTCCTCTCCTGAAGCAATGGATGAAAATATAGAACTTACATTTACTTTGGTTTCTTGTTCCTTTGCTTCTACAACAGAATTAGATAAATTAGTAGTAGATGGATTTTCTATTTGCAAATCTTCTTTAATTTCCAATTCTAACTTTTCTAATGGATTCAAATTTGGATCTTGTGTTTCTACTTTTATAGGCTCCTCTTCTAACTCAACAGGAATAGGCATGGCTTCCTCTTCTAATTCACGAACAAGTTCTTCTGATGGTAGGGGTTCTTCTAATACTTCTGGTTCTTGATCTAAACTAATCTTTGTAGTCATCTCCTCTTCTTGTTTTTGTTCTTCTAAACCATCTAAATCAATTTCGACATTGATTTTTAAATCCTCTTCATTGATGATTTCAAAATAAAAATCACCAATCGTAATTTCTAAATTTTCTAAATGATATTTAGGATCAATTTCAATCATAAATGGTAATTTATAATGAAATTCTTCTTCAATCTGACTAGCATCCGTCATTTTATAAGTACCATCTACCAAAATATCTCCAGTGAGTTCATGATTTTCTGTTAAAGATAAAGTATGTTTAACCTCAATATCTGTAATTTCTGCTATCATTGTTTTAAAAGTAATTGTTTTTGTAAAAGGTATAACCTTCTTCATAATATCCCTCTTTTCTATTAGATATTATGTAGAGAAAATAAAAAAAAGACTAAGTTTTAGACTTTTTTTCTTTTTTTGAATTCTGTTTGATCTGGAAAATTAGTTTTTTCTGCTAGGAATATGGTTTTCTGAATATGTTTTAGTTGCTTTTCCGTTTGTCTTACCATCCAAACATAAAAAAATTGTTTATGAATCCGTAAATGTTTTTTAATCTCTTTTAAAAAAAAGGTAATAGAAGAAAAAAGAGAGGAATCTTCTTGGTAAATAATCGGATATTGATTAGATAGGAGATTTAAACTAGCAAAAAAATTAACGAAATGGTAACTAGAAATTTCTTGAGAAGAGTGATTGACAAAGGCATGAATATAAGAATAGTCAGTTGCAATAATATTATAGATATCAGTTATCGTATAGATAGGTTGTTTAGAATCAGGCAACATATGTATTTGTATTTGATCATAAAACCAATCATTCTGAATAGTCTCTTGATCTTTTTTACTCATACCTTTAAAAATATTAATATTCGTAATCATTTCATTAATATTCTGAATAGTTTCAGAATCATTATCCCGTTCAAAACGAATTTTAGTTAATGTATATTCTAATTTTTCTAGTAACTGTTGACTAGAAAAGAAGAAATGTTCAGTAAACATGATTTCATAAATGATACTAATGACTGCTTTTTCTAAATTCTTCTCAAAAACTTGTTCAACAATTTCTTCTTTGGTCATTAAAATAAATTTAGATTTCGTTAATAAACAATCTAAAATTTCCTGTGTCATACTTTCCCCTTACTTTCGTTTTATCAATTGATAAGTCATTTTACCTTGTATTTGTTTTTGAATCTCACTATCAATTGCATAATTTTCATTTAATTTTTTAAGAATTCTTCGATTCATTTTTAATACAAATCTAGGTAATTGATAGGAAGATTGAATGTGATTACAAATTTCTCTATTGAGCTCCACAAAGGATAAATCTTGCTTAAAAAAATCAGGAAACTTATTATGAATAATATTTAAAATAGAAAGATATTCAACTGCATTTTCAATTTCAAATGTTTGTTGTATCGAAATCATTTGACAAAAATAATAACCATCTAAAGAAATCAAACCCAATAAATTTTCTTTGCCACTATATTTTGGCAAATCTCTATTTTTTGTTTCTTGATTAATCCAATCCTGTATTAATTTTTGTTTGCGATTAAAACTCATCTTTTTATAATCAGATAATCGGCCAATAATATAATTCATTTCACTATTTAAATCCTTCTCTTGATTATAATCAAAGCGATAAAATTGAATCAAATCAGATACTTTTTCTGGAAAACTTGGATCAACCAAAAGAAAATCTTCCTGTTGCATTAATGAACTGATTGCATGAACAAGATAAGAAAAAATAGCTTTATCATCAGTATTTTCAATAATTTCTTGACTAGTACTATTGACTAAAGTACTTCTAATCAATAAGTAATCTAATATTTCTTGGATCATTTTTCTTTCTACCTCTCTTTTTCTTAAATAAAACCTGATAAATATCCATATAACGATCTACCAAAATAAATTGAATTTCATTTTTAATATCTTGTGGAATTTCATCTAGATCTTTCTCATTACCGCTAGGTATAAAAATAGTTCGGATTCCATTGCGATGTGCACCAATGACTTTTTCTTTTAATCCTCCAATTGCTAAGACTTTTCCTCTTAAAGTCATCTCACCTGTCATAGCAACATTAGTATGAATACTAGTATTTGTTAATAAAGAAAGTAAAGTTGTCGTTAGCGTAACCCCAGCACTAGGTCCATCTTTAGGAATGGCCCCTTCTGGAACATGGATATGAATATCATTTTTTTCAAAAAATTGGGCATCGATTTCAAATCTTTCATAATTTGCTTTAATATAATCTAAAGCCAAATTAGCAGATTCCCTCATGACATCTCCTAAACTTCCCGTCATGACAATCTTTCCACTACCAGGAAAACTTACTGCCTCAATTGGTAAAGTATCTCCACCAAAAGGAGTATAGGCTAAGCCATTCACCACACCAACATGCTCAATAATATCGACATCAGACCATGAATATTTTTTCTTACCTAAATATTTTTCAATATTATAGTCTGTAATTTCATAACTATCTTTTCCTTCTTCTAACATCTTTTCTTTCACAATTTTTCGCAGTACCGTAGCAATATTTCTAGTAAGTTCACGTACACCTGCTTCTTTTGTATAAGAACGAATCATCGTTAAGATGACTTCATCACTAAAAGATACATCTGTTATTTTTAATCCATGTTCTTGTAACTCCCTAGGAATTAAATAATTTTTCGCAATATCTAATTTTTCATATTCCGTATAGGATGAAAGTTCAATAATCTCTAAACGATCCCGTAATTCATTAGGAATTTGTTCAAAGTAATTAGCTGTTGTAATAAACATAACTTGACTTAAATCGAATTCTTCCTCGATGTAATGATCAGAAAAATTTCTATTTTGTTCTGGATCCAATATTTCTAATAAACTACTAGCAGGATCCCCTTTTATATCCTTAGTCATCTTATCGATTTCATCGATGATAAAGACAGGATTGGAACTACCCGCTTTTTTCATACCTTGGATAATTAAACCAGGTGCTGCACCAATATAGGTTCTTCGGTGTCCTACAATTTCAGCTTCATCATTAATTCCACCAACTGAAATTTTAGTCCATTTACGATTTAAGCTATCAGCAATACTTTTTGCTAGTGTGGTTTTTCCTACTCCAGGAGGTCCTACTAAACAAATAATAGGACTTTTTAAACTGTTGGTATTTTTCTTGACAGCTAAATATTCAACAATTCTTTCTTTTACTTTTTCTAGTCCAAAATGAGAAGAATCTAAGACTTCTTTTACTTTTTTTAAATCATTATTATCTTTTGTATAAGTATTCCAAGGAAGATCCAATAACCAGTCAATATAACTACGAATCATCACTACTTCTGGTGCATTAGGAGTCATAGTTTCATAGCGATTTAATTCTAAATACAAACAATCTTTAATTTTTTGATGACATTTTAAGTGATTAATTTTATTTCTTAACTGATCAATTTCACTATCTTTATCTTTAATATCTCCCAATTCTTCTTTAATGACTCTGATTTTCTCACGCAGAATATATTCTTTCTGACTTTTTTCGATTTCATAAGATAATTTGTCATCAATAATTCTTTCTAATTCCAAAATTTCCATATCTTGATTAATATCAGAAAGGACCATCTCACTTCGCTTTAAACAAGAAAGTTCTTCTAGATATTTTACTTTTCTTTCATTAGGAATGGGTAACTGTGGAGCTATAAAATCTGTTAAATCAGATAAATTTTCAATTTGCGAAAGTGCATTCATAAAATCTTCTTTCAAATGAGCAACTTCCATATATTGATCTATTTTTTGATAAAGAGCTCTACTATAGGCTTGTATTTCTTTATCAGAAAAATGTTCTTCATCTAGTTCTTCAATTTCTGCTTCTAAAACTGGATTTCCATTTTTATATTCAAGTATTTTTACTCTTCTTTCACCATGTACTACAATTTTTGTTTTCCCATTAGGTAAATCCATATGTAATTTAATAAAACCAACGACCCCTATATTAGGAAAAGTATCAATATCTATTTTTTTAGAAGAATCTAATTTGCTATGAACAATAACCAATCGACTTTGATAATAACTTTCAGATAAAGAAAATAATTTTTTTTCTAATTCAGTATCAAAATCCATACGAATTTCACTAGAAGGTAACAGAACAACATCCTCCAAAACTAAAACAGGAAGATTACTACTTTTCATTCTAACACCTCCTAAGGACTTGTTTTTTATTATAGCATTCCATAAAAAAAAAGCAACCAAATATACAACTTTTTACATTGGATATTTTTGGTGCTTTTATTCCAAATTTTCTGTTGCCGTTCCTTCTAAAACAATTTTTCCATAAAAGATTTGTCCTTCGATTGTATCATCAACAGTATCATCAATCCATAATAGTATAGAATGAGTCAATGTTCCGTTAGCAGGAATTTGAACCGTAGTCACAATACCATCATTTAAAATAGCAGGTATAGTATAATCTTCATCTTGTTCTTCTTTATAAGCAAATTTAATATCATCCATTGATAATACTGGACAAGGAGATTGGTCCTCTAAAGTACACTCTTCTAATTTTTCCGTATCAGGTACTACTTTAATTTGATAAGTTAAAGCTCTACTAGTAGTATTAACAACTTCAAACTGAAAAGGAGTCAAATCTAAACCATCTTCATCACTTATAGGATAAGCATTTTCAAAAGTCAAAATATCAGGATTTTCACTTAAAATGTTTACCTCAATACCATTAATTTTAATGGTATTAATGATATTGCCTTCCTTTGCATATTTAAAAAATCCAAAACTTCTTCCTATAATAAATAGGATAACAGCAGCTAGAATTATCACAATTCCTAATTCTATCCATTTTTTCTTGTTTTTCATCTTATCACCATCTTACAAGAAAAGTATAACATTTTTCTAAAAAAAAAGAAACTATTTGTTAGCTTCTTTTAAAATTTCTATTACTTTTCGCATTTCAAGATCATATTTAATCATATCTTCAGAACCAATTTCTTTGATAATTTCTTCTTCTTTCATAGAATATTTTTCTGATAAAGATTTAATTTCTTCTTTTACTTCTTGATCAGTAACAGTTACATTTTCTAATTTCATAATTTCTTCTAAGGTTAAACGATATAAGATATGTTGATATGCTTCTTTTTCCATTTGTGCATGAAGAGCTTGATGATCCGTATTAGTAAATTGATAATACATATCTAAACTTAATCCCTGCATCTTTAATTGATCTTCGAATTTATGAATCATATGATGAACTTCTTCATCAACCATTTCTTCAGGAATATCTACTTCGACATGCTTACTAATCTCAGAAAGTAATTCATCAATATATTTATTCTCTGCATCTAATTCTTTATTGGCCTGAATATTAGCTTTAATTTCTTCTTCTAATTTCTCTTTAGAATCAATACCTTCCATTCCTAAATCATCAAAGAAATCTTTATCTAATTCACGTACTTCTTTTACTTTAATTTCATTAACTTTTACTTTAAAAGTAACTTCTTTTCCTGCTAAATCCTTAGCCCCATAATTTTCTGGGAAAGTAACTTGAATTTCTTTTTCTTCTCCAGATTTCATTCCAATTAATTGTTCCTCAAATCCAGGAATAAAAGTATGAGAACCAATCTCTAAAGAATAGTTTTCACCTTTTCCCCCTTCGAAAGCAACTCCATCTTTAAATCCTTCAAAGTCGATAATAGCAACATCATGATTTTCTACTTTTCCTTTTTCTTTAACCACAAGTTCTGTATATTTTTCTAATAAATGAGAAAGTTCATGTTCAATTTCTTCTTTGGTAACTTCTACTTTTTCTTGTTTTACTTTTAATCCTTTATATTTTTTGATTGCTACTTCTGGAGCAGTTATAATTGTGAATACAAACTCAACACCAGATTCATCAATAGATTTAATATCAACACGAGGTTGTACAACAGGAACTATTTCCTTATTTTTTTCCATAACTCTATCATAAGCAGTTCCTAATAAATTTTCAGCTGCATCAATATATAAAGATTCTTTTCCATACTTCTTTTCAAAAATATCTCTTGGACATTTTCCCTTACGAAATCCATCAACAGTAACTGTTTTTACCTTTTTTTGAAAAGCCTTATCGATAGAGTCTGTCCATTCTTTTCCACTGATTTTAATAGTTAGTTCTTTTTTATTTTTGTTTTCTGTTTTTTCTTTTGCCATTCTAATTCCTCCAATATGACTAATATTATATAATACTTTTGATACTGAAACAAGAAAAAGATAGTAAAAACTATCTATTTTATTTCTGTGATTTCTACTTGGTAACTTCCATTTGGACTTTCTACTGTTACAATTTCTCCTACTTTATGATTCATTAAAGCTTGAGCAATTGGACTTTCATTAGAAATTTTACTAGCAAATGGATCTGCTTCTTGACTACCAACAATCATATACTCATCAGTTTCATCATCTTCATCTATATAGCGAATAGAAACCGTTGTTCCAAGACCAACTTTGTCTTTAGCAGTTTCTTCGATAATTTCATAATTTTCTAACATCTGCTCGATTTTTTTAATTCTACCTTCTAATACTGCTTGTTCATTTCTAGCAGCATCATAATCAGCATTCTCAGATAAATCACCAAGTGCACGAGCCTCTTTAATAGATTGAATATTAGCAGGTCTTTTTACATTAATAAGATCATCTAATTCCGCTTTTAATTCATCCAATCCTTTTTGAGTTAAATAAACAGGCTTTTTACCACTCATTATATTCACCTCCACTTACGAATACGTCTAAAATTTTATCACAAATTTACACAAATGTCAATCATTTTTCATTAACACTGATATTTTTAATAGCATTCACAAAATATTCATCTGTCATACCGGCTAAATAATCAATTACGATTCGTTGCGAAGTCGTATGACTAAGATAATCCGAATCCATTTGATTTAAAAAAATGCGATAAATATCACTATCTTTATTTTGATTTTGAAGATCATTTAAATACTTATCATATAAAAGATTCATACCCTCTCGATAAAAAGATAATTGTTCTGGAGTATTAGCTTTACTATAAATATGTTCATAATTAAATTTTTTTAAATCAAAAATAGCATGATAAACAGAATCACTTAATTTAATATATGGTTGATCTAAACTATTTGCTACTATATCTAAAATAATAGTATTGACAATTTCTTTATTGGTGGTACCTAATACTTTTCTAATATTGTTTGGAACTTCTTCTCTTGTTAAAACACCTAAATTAATAGCATCTTCAATATCTCTACCAATATATCCAATAATATCACTAATTCTAACTACACAACCTTCTAAAGTCATTGGTCTTATTTTGGTTAATACTTCTTTATCGGTATAACATTTTTGATATTCCTCTAAAAATTCATCCTTTGTTTTAGGATTAGGATAATAAATATTAGATAACATTTCGCCATTATGACACATAATGCCATCTAAAGTTTGAATCGTTAAATTATTACCAAGTCCATTTTTTTCTAACACAAGATAGTTTCTAACGCTTTGAATATTATGATTAAACATTTCACCAAGTTCCCTTAAAGAAATTTCATTTAAAATAGCTTCTCCTGTATGTCCAATAGGAGTATGCCCAATATCATGTCCTAAAGCAATGGCTTCAATTAAATCTTCATTTAAATTTAAAGCTCTACCAATAGTACGTGCAATCTTACTGACTAATTGGACATGAACAATTCTTTTACTAATATGATCATTTTGTTGAAAGGAAAACACTTGTGTTTTATCTACGTATCTAGTATATGATAAAGAATGAATAATACGATCGATATCATGGTAAAAATTAGGTCTAATCTCCTGTTGAAAATCCTCTTCATGAATACGGATAGCATCACTACTTTTCGTAGCATAAGGGCTTAAATATTTTTCCTTGGAAAGAAAATTTTCTTTCACATGTTGAATCATTTCATCCGTCATAATATTCCACCTCACTTATTATTTATTAAGGCACATTTTCTACAAAAAAGCAATAAAAAAGCAAACGAAAATTTGCTTTTTATTGAAATCTATTTATTCATGATTAGTTAACGGTATGGTTACAATCTGAGCATTAGCATATGCATTAACAGTAATTGAAAAAGTTTTATCGTTATAAGGATATATATCTTGATTATTTTCATCCTTTATAGGAGTAAAGTCAAGATTATCGACAATCCACATTCTTAAACGAAATTTTTTCTCATATTGATTACTATTAGCAGGAACGGTATCAGTATAAATTTTCTTTTCGATAATACCATCAGAAACTGGAATACTGGTTTGAGATAAATTACTATAGGTATCTAATAATTGTTGTTGCTCTTGATTAGAATCAGTCAACTCTGTTAGATAAATTCTTACTGCTTTCTCATCTAAGGTCGAATCACTTGCTTTTCTAGCAGTGATTTCATATGGAATACTTGCTTTTCCAGTATTTTTAGCCTGTACTGTAAAATCAAAAACATGACCGATTCCATTCAGTGTTTTTCCAATATCATCAGAAATGGGAAAGGCATCTTGAATCGAAATTCCTTTTCCGTTTGCTCCTACTTCAGTATAAAGAAATGTAATAATTCCTGTTTTAATAGTATTTTTAGTTATCCCCTCTTTTATATAAGTAAAGAAAGCATAACTTACGCCACCAGTCATAATCATTAAAGTAAGAATTGCTAATAAAGATAGCAGAATCTTCTTATTTTTGTTCATAAGAACCTCCAATATTATTCTATATTTTCATTATAACGGTTCTTAAGTCGATTGGCAATATTTCAAAATAAAAATATTGAAAATTGTTCATTTTCATTTGGAAGTCCGCTTTTAACAAAATAACGGCATTAAGTCTGATTATAGTATAATATGTTATGTTTCTATGCAGATATAGG
>CANQBE010000023.1 GCA_947589515.1 uncultured Bacilli bacterium | reverse complement strand
TTGTTACTAACTTGTCATCATACTTTAAGTTGCATTTAACCTTAAAAAGTTGCGTTTACTTTTGAATTTGAGCAAAAAATATTAGAATAAAATCCAATATTTTTTCAAAAACTATTCTTCTATCTTAGTTAAAGTTACTTTAGCAGTATGCATCTTACTATTTCTCATATAAACAATTTCGATAGTATCACCAACATGATATTTATATAATTCATATTTCAAATAAGCAGCATTACTAACATCAGACCCATTTACTGAGACAATAATATCGCCTTTTTTAAGTCCTGCTTTGTCAGCACCACTATTCTTACTAACACTAATAACTACTACACCAGAATCGATATCATCATCAATAATAATACCATTTTGATATAAACGATAAGTATCCGTAATATTTAACATGCTAATTCCAATTAATGGTCTTTCTAATTCTTTTCCAGCTTCTAATTCGTCAATATATTCCATAGCATATTCAATTGGAATTGCAAATCCCATACCTTCAATTTCATCTTCTACCAATTTTAACGAATTAATTCCAATTACTTCGCCATTGACATTGACTAAAGGTCCACCACTATTTCCAGGATTGATAGCTGCATCTATCTGTAGTACTCTCATTACAAAATCATTCGTAGAAGCAATACTTACTTCCACCATTCTATTTTTTCCAGATAATGTACCTCTTGTTACAGTACCACGATATTCATATCCAACTGGAGAACCAACGGTAAACACAGTATCACCTAAATTACTATTTTCACTCGTTCCAATTTTAGCTACTTGTGTTACATGTTCGGCATCAATTCTCACAACTGCTAAATCTAAATATTCATCACTTCCCAAAACAGTACCTTCTATTTGATCATCATTGGATAAAGTAATAAGAACTTGTTCAGATCCATCAATAACATGATGATTAGTCATAATATAACCATAATTCTCATCTTTCTTATAAATAAATCCACTACCAGAAGATACTAATCGATTATTCGCATAATTTTGAATGGTTACTGTAGCATCATAAATCTCACCTACAGCTGTTGAAATTCCTGTTTCGTCTATGGTAATATCATTACTACATTGAATGACACCTGTTGTATAAGTTTCCCTATTTACAGGAGCAACTAATTTACCATTCTCCTCTATAAAATAATACATCGTTCCCCCACCTAGCAAAAAGGCAACTAAAATGGTTCCTAAAATAATAATTTTTCCTCTCATTCTTCCACCTTCCTTGTAATCAATGCTATCTTATTCCAATTTTCTGGAAATCCCATCCTATCTAACACTTTTCCAATAGGAATTGTTTTTAAATTATATTGTAGATTGGTAACAATATGTTCAATTTCCAAAATCATATTTTTAAATTCAGTATCTCTTAGCATCTGTCTCATCATAATGATTAGTGCAAATAGATCATTCTTACCATAAATATATTCACCATCCATTTTTTCAATACCTAATAAACTGTGGTATAAAGTATCATGAATCGTTTTTTGAGTACGATTTTCAAATAAAATATCTTCATGAGCACATAAATTACGATAATTAGATAAGATTGGTAAATATAAATTTAAAGTATCAATATCAATATGATAAATGTCAGATATTGCTTGTTGATCTTCTTTTTTTAATATGGCAAATAATTCTCCAACAATACCAAAGGATAATACTTTTACTAAAATCCATAAAGGAATATAACCATAATTGGTAACATAGTGGCTCGTTGCTGAATGTTGTGGTGCATTCACTCGAACTTGTCGCTTCATCTTTTTAATCAGATCTTGCACTTGTCTTGATTTTTCAGGTGCTGTAGTAAAGTTCTTTGCCTTTAAGTAATCATTTTCCTTATAACCATATTTCTTAGATAATTGATAAGATATAATTGATTTTAAATTATTTTCTATGACTAATAAATTTTTAAAAATGATATTTCTAAAAGAACGATCAAATAAAAATAAACTATATAATTCTTCAAAAGTAGTACCTGGTATAAATTTCCTTTCTTGATTAGATTTCAAGAAAAGATGACGATACCCATTTAAGAAGAAATAATTTTCCCTTAATAAAACTTCTTTAGCAGCATCTTTATTAGGAAAAACCATCCCTTTATATTCCATAATCGCTATTTGTTCTTCTAGATTTTTAAACTCCTTATTACTCATATCTCTCACCTAGCATAAATTATAGCACATTAATTGTGTAAAATATATGAAAAAAAGATGAAAAATTATGATAAAATGAAAGAAAGGAGATATTCATATGGCAGGAACAATTACACATGCATACTTTGCTTTAGATCTTTATGATAAACTAAGTATTCGCAGTAAAGAACTATTAATTGATTATAAAGAAGATTTAAAGATGTTTGCCCAAAATACAGATATTTTGTTTTTCTATAATATTACGAATTTAAAAAAAGGAAAAATGGTTCGTAATTTTGGATATCGTTCCCAAAAGATTAAAACATATGAATTTTTCTCAACGCTAATTAATTATATTAAATACAATCAACACCAATATAATCCTCAAGTAATTGCTTATTTATATGGAATGTTATCTCATTATGTTTTAGATAGTACGATGCATCCATATATTATCTATAAAACCGGAAATTTTAAAAAAGAAGACAAATCAACTTATAAATATAATCATTTACACAATGAAATGGAATCTTACTTTGATAACTATTTACTAACAATTCGAGAAGGAATCAATCCTCATAAATTTAAATGCCATCAATTCTGTTTTAATGTGGATAGTTTTAATAAAGAATTAATTGAAGTTATGGATTTTACTTACAAAGAGGTATTTGGTATTAATGATTTTCACAAGTATTATTTGACAGCCAGCAAACAAATGAAATTTTTTTATCATGTATTCCGCTATGATCCGATAGGAATCAAAAAAGTTTGTTATCAAATGATCGATTTCATATCACCAAAAAGTTTATTAAGAAAAGTGCCTTTATCATACCATATTAATAAAGATGATAAAAAATGGTTTTTAAATTTAGAACATAAAAAATGGTATAATCCCACTGATAAAAGAACCAAAAGTAACGAATCTATCATAGATCTCTACATTAAATCATTAGGAAAAGCAACAAAGATGATTCAAGAAATTAATCAATTTTTATATTATGATAAAAAAATAAATTTAAAAAAAGTAATAGGTAACCTAAGTTATGAAACAGGAAAAGATTGCGATAAAGAAAGAGAACTAAAATATTTTGAATTTTAGTTTTTTTTCTTTTTTAAAATCATCTTGTATGAGATTTGAATATTTTTCCAATAATAATATTAGGTGATTGTATGTTTTATAAATATTTGATAGTAAAAGAAGAAGATAAACCAGTTCTTTATTTATATGTAAACGATGTTTTCGAATTTTCTAATGATAATTTAGCAAATACGCACAAGTTAGAAAATATGTATCAACGAGTATATCATTATCTAAATCGTAGTCATATTCCTTTTCAAGGAAACAAGGTATGTTTCGTGAAAAATGGAATTATATTAGCATCTATTGATTTAAGTGATTATGACTATTCCAATCAAACATTTGTAGAAATCATGGATGCAACTCAAAGTAATAAATTAATTGATTTAGAAAATAGTGCTGGATTAGTGGAACAATTAAAATTAGAAGAATATGTATTTGGTGTTGTAAGTGGAGAAATGCCTGCTATCTTTCATATAGAAAGTTTAAAAGCACAGGCAGTTATTGCTAGAACTTATGCCTTAAAAAGATTAAGCCGTAATCTTCCCATTAAAAATTTTAATTCTACTCAAATCTATCGAAATCGTGCCTATTTAAAAGAAATTTGGGGAGATCATTATAATGAATATCAAGAAAAAATAAAAAAAGCCATTCATGATACCGAAAATGAAGTAATTAAATTTGATGGTGATTATATTGATGCTTACTATCACTTAGCAAGTAACGGACAAACCGAAGATGCTAGTAATGTCTTAAAATTATCTTATCCATATTTAGTAAGTGTTCCTAGTAATTGGGATATCGGAGATGATCATGTTAGTAGAAGAATTGTACCCAATGATTATTTAAGTAAATTATTAAATATGGAAATTACCAAAAATACTAAAGTAGATATTCTAATGAAAACAATTGGTCATCGTGTAAAATATATTAAATTTGATGATAAAGTATTTGATGGTTTGTTACTAAGTAATCGTTTAGGATTAAATTCAAATGATTTTACAGTAAGCATTGAAGAAAATTATACCACCTTTACAACACGTGGACATGGTCATGGATTAGGACTTTCCAAGTATGGAGCAGAAGCAATGGCTAAAGCAGGTTATAATTATAAACAAATTATTTCTCACTACTATCCAAATACTTATATTGAACGAGTTAATGATTAAAATAAGTGATAACACTATCAGTAATAATTCTAGAAAGTTTTTGCTGATAGTCTTTTTTTTGCATTAAATACCTTTCATTAGGATTTGATAAAAAACCGCACTCTATTAATACGCCAGGAACTGTTGTATTTTGATACATATATAAATCTGTTCTTTTTAGTTTTCTTTTAGATCCTAAGGATGTTTTAAAATTGTTCATTAAAATTTCACCAAAGATTTTATTTTCAGAATTGATAGGATTATAAAGTACTTCTGCACCACTTTCACTACTATTACTATAGTAATTAATATGGATAGATAGATAAAGTTCCGCTTGATATTTTTTATACATCAGAATCCTTCGGTAGAGATCTCCTCTTTTTTTTCGTACATCCCATTGACTAGATAAATCTTCATCTGTTTCTCGAGTCATATAGACAATAGCTCCTTTTTTCATTAGTTCATCTCTTAAAACTTGTGAAATTTCAAGCACAATATCTTTTTCCATAATTTTTCCATAAGTAGTACCTGGATCACGTCCACCATGTCCAGGATCTACAAAAATCACTCTACCTAACAAAGGTAATTCATTGGTAATCGCATCCACCTTTGAAAAAATAAGCGTTCCTATCATAAATAAAATCAATATAAAAAACATATATTTTTGTTTGGATATCATGGATATCACCTGTTTAAATATATGTTTTTATTTTGATATATTGATAGGATTATGAATATATTTTTTCTAATTACAACAAAAAATCAACTTTTTTTGACATTCTACAAAAGAAAAAAAATATTGGATAATAAATATGATAAGATGACCTTTGCTGTAAGGAGTTTAACTATGATTAATATAATTATTTATGAAGATGATGAAAACATGCAATTACAATATCAAGAAACGATCTCTTCATTTTTTAAAGAAAGAAAACAAAAAATAAAGTTTTATTGGTTTAATCATTATACAAAGGGATTAGAAAAAACAATCAATTTAATACCTAAAAAGAAAATATTGATTCTAGATATTGATGTTCCTGGTAAATCTGGATTGGATCTTGCCAGAATGATTCGTAATTTAGGAGACTGGATCAGTCCACTAATTGTTATCACTAGCTATCAATATTTACAAAATACTAGTTATACCAGTAAAATGCTAATGTTAGATTTTATTTCTAAAAAAGAAAATATTAGAAAAAGATTATGGGAAACATTAACAGTAATAACTAATATCATGCAACCAAACGATGCGTATACATTTCAATACAATGGAAGTTTATATCACATACCCTATAGAAAAATTTTATATTTTGAAAAGCAATTAAATGATAATTATACTTCTCTTTTTACGGTAAACAATTCTTATCAATTAAAAGAAAGTATAGTACAAATAGAAAAAAAGTTAGACAATCATCCTTCATTTTTTAAAACCAATAGAAGTTGTATTGTCAATATTCATAATATAGAGTATTTAGAAGAGCAAAAAAATATAATACATTTAGGAAAGTATACCATTAAACTATTAACCAAAGAAAAAAAAGAATTATTAAAACAAAGATTACAGAATACCAAGTAAAAATATCACCAAAAAGATACAACTCAGTATCTTTTTCCATAGATACATTTCTAATATGATATGCTTATACTCGTGTTTTAAAAAAGGAGGAAGATAGAATGAAAAAATACTATGGAAAAAATGAAGAAAAAGTAAGAGATAACGAATATATTAACCAAATTAGTGAACATATTATTCATTACACAAATATTCAAGACATAGAAGATCAATTTTTAAAAGATAATGATATTATTAATTTTTCTACAATTGATTTATTTCACGAAATGCAAGATATAGGTATCCGTTAATATTACTACTAAAAAGTAGTTTTTTTATTTTCTTTTTTTGCTATAACCATTTTGACTATCGATAATTTGTTTTCCAAGATGGATTCCAGCCTCAATATCATATACTTGCATAGCTACTCTTCCTCTTAAATTAATTTTTAGATGAGATGGATTCTGATGAATCGTTTCTTTAGAAAATTCTTCTCTAATGATCTGTAAATATTCTTCGAAAGCACAACAAATCTTCTTTCTTGCTGCAATCAAATATAATTGATGGAATGTATTTTCAATCGTAGGAATTTCATTTTCCCATCCCTTAGGTAGCATAAAGTCACCACCACCTAGTTTACAGCAAGCAATTCCACTGTGCTTATCAAAATCATATAAACTAACAAGTTTAGAAATCATACAAGTATTCACAACACTTTCCTGCTCTTTGGTAAAGGGTTCAAATCTATAAAATGGTTCTGGAATATACATACCCCAACTTCCATAACTAGCAACACATCGTGCTTGATTCAAATAAGGAGTTACATATAGTTCTTGACTACCTAATTGAAAATAATCAATAGGAGCAATAACATTAGAATCTCTTTGTTTCAATTCTAATAAATTCTGCATTTCTTCATAAACAGAACCAAATGGAACAGCAGGTTGTTTTACTAATAAAGTAATTCTACTGCCATCCGGTTCTGTTAAGACATAAACAAGTTCTGTTTTACCATAATTGATAAACTCTAATTTGATATCATCTATAGATGCTTTTTTCTTTTGAGCATAAGATTCGATATATTTTTTTAAGAATTTTAATATTTTTTTATATTCATCATGTTTATCTTGTATTTCATTAACTTCTATGTACATAGAATGAATAGTACCAATCCCTTTATTTTGTAACATATTTTGATAAATAGCATCTTCAGATAGTAATTTCCATTCTCCAGGCTTTTCGTTTTTTTTATGTTCAATAAGAACTCCGTCTAAATATGAAAAACTTTCAATTTTCATTTTACCATCCGGTTGTTGATCCATATCTAATCCCCACCTCATAAATTTTGTAGTTTTATTATAGTATAAACATTCTACGATTTCAATATTGGGTAACAAACAAAAAAGTCCAAATATATTGGACTTTTGAAATATCGAAATCTTAACGTTTTGAGAACTGTGGTGCACGACGTGCTTTCTTTAATCCTGGTTTCTTACGTTCTTTCTTACGAGCATCACGAGTAATGAATCCTGCTGCCTTTAATGGTTTTCTAAAACTATTTTCAGAATCTTTAGCAGTTGTTGAGTCATAACTTAAAAGTGCTCTTGTAATTCCTAAACGAATTGCTCCTGTTTGACCAGAGAATCCACCACCAGTAACATTTACTTCAACATCGAAAATTTCATTTGTTTTCGTAAGTACTAATGGTTGCATTAAATCCATAATTAGAGTTTCATATGGTAAATATTCATGTACATCTCTACCATTAATTGTAACATTACCTTTACCTGGAATTAACTTAACTCTAGCAACACTAGTTTTTCTTCTACCAGTTCCAGTATAAACTTTATCTTTTGCCATATTCTCCTCCTATTATAACTCAATACTAACAGGCTTTTGAGCTTGTTGATTATGAGTTTCTCCTTCATATACAAATAATTTCTTATACATTTGTCTTCCTAAACGATTATGTGGAAGCATTCCTTTTACAGCTCTTTCCATCATTTCAACTGGATATTTTTCTTTCATAACTCTTGCTGTTCTTTCTCTTAATCCACCTGGATACATAGAATGATTATAATACATCTTCTTATCTAATTTGTTTCCAGTTAATTTAACATCTTTAGCATTAATAATGATAATGTAATCTCCACAATCAATATGTGGTGTATAAGTAGGTTTATGTTTACCTCTTAACATATGTGCAGCTTTGGCAGCTACTTTTCCTAATGGTTGATCTTTAGCATCAATTACATACCATTTACGATCAACTGTTTCTTTCTTTTGCATAAAACTTGTCATATATATTCTCCTTTTATCTTTTTCCCTTCTCAATTATATTTTCCCAGGACATAATTAAGAATTTGGAATATATAAAATGTACCAGTTAAAATTATATGATAAATCGATGTCAAAAGTCAATAAAAATATGCACTTTTTACATAATTTTGTGCCTATTTTTAATGAATACTCTCTTTTTTCTTTATACTAATGTTAATTTTTTTCTTTTTTCTAAGTTTTCTATTTTTTTGTTATTAAAAATTCTGATACATTATATTTTTTAGCTAGTTTTTCTATATCCTTATATGAATTTATGATTTCGCTATCAAATATATCATCAGGCATAAATAAATCTAGTGTATAATTGTAAGCTTTTCTATCATAAATACTTTCTTGATACAAAAAGTTATGATACTCAGATTTTTCAGTTAGGTATAATTGATAATAAGAGAACAAATATCCTACAACAAATCTCGCAACTGTTGGTAATAATTTTTGATTAAAACCAATAATCTTAGAAGAATAATCGATATGTATATATCCTTGGATATTACCAGTTTTTCTTATTTCTTTATCTGTATCAACATCTGGCACAAAGCTCATTACTGTTAAATCACATCTTCTAATCAATGTTACAATATCTGGAATCCCTACTATATTGTGTATTTCCAATAATTCTTTTGGTTTTACGATGTTTAAATTTTTAATTTCATTCATAAATAACTAACCTCTTTCCAATCATAAATAATAGATTAATACCAAATATTTTTAAAATATAATCCTTCTCTACTGTTTTTACCACTGCTAATAGATCATACCTACCATATTTCTTATTTGATAGTTCATAAATCGATTAATTCGAAAACTAATTTCTATCATATGATTTTTTTAATTTATTTACTAATATTATTTTCTTTTAATATTAAATTCACTCGATTTATATTAGTTTGATTTGTTAAAACCCTTGCCTTTGTTAATGCTAAATTTCCTAACTTGTGATTATTATCATGATAGTTCATATCTGGATTTTTATTGACTAATCTTACTATTTGATATAATTCATAGTCATATTGTTCCATCTCCATATAAAATTTACTATTTTTTAATTCTAGTTTGTCTACTATTTGCGTTAAATATATTTTTTGATACGATGGACTTTTTCTATTTAAAATAATTTTTCTCATTTGTTGATATAAATCATAACTTGTTTCATAAATAGAATCTTCTAAGCCATTACTTCCTATTTTAAATATTTTTAATGACCGGATCCAAGAATTAAAATTTGTTGGTTCCTCTTTCGGAAGTTGCAGACATGGATTATTTTTTACTTCTTCTTTTATTTGAAACATTAATTCACATAATTTTCTTCTTTTGAAACTTTTCAAACTTAGATTATTTTCATTAAAATCGAAATTGATTACTTCATTTATTAAATTTCTTAATGCATTTAATTCGTTTTCTTCTAATTCATTTTTCTTGGATTTATCTATTAGTACTAATGTTAATTCCATCATTTGTAAATACTCATTCAATGTATTACCATAACCTTCATTTATGTATAAGTTAATTAATTCTTGAGCTAATTTTTCGATTTGTTGTTTATGATTTTCCATTTTAATACCAAACCTTTTTCAAATATAATCCCTCTGCTGGTGCTGTTTTTACCGCTTTCGTTCGATCTTTTTGTTTTAATATTTTAGTAACATCTGCTACTTCTTTTTTATAACTTCCAATCGATATTAACAGACCTACCATATTTCTTACCTGATACTTCATGAATCCATCCGCCTGAAAACTAATTTCTATGATATGATTTTTTTCTTGGATATTAGTCTTTAAAATGGTTCTTACTTTATTTTCTCTTTCATCTTCACTAGATACAAAGGAAGTAAAATCATGAGTCCCTTCAAAGTACTTGATAGCTTCTTTCATTTTATCAACATCTAATTTTCTATTATACTGATAGACATAATTTCTCATGAGAGGATTATATTCACCAATATTGATTTTATAAACATACTCTTTTTTCTTAACACTAAATCGTGCATGAAAATGATTAGATACTTTCGTTACTTTTATCACATAAATATCATCTGGTAAATTAGAATTTAATCCTCTTTTTATTTTATCAATAGGAATCTCTATCGCTAAATCAAAATGAGCTACTTGATTCAAAGCATGTACTCCTTTATCTGTTCTCCCAGAAGAAGATACAGAAGTATATGTCTGTTGATTTAAATAACTTACTGCTTTTTCTAATTCATTTTGAACAGTTCTTAAATTTGGTTGTAACTGATAACCATTAAAATTTGTTCCATCATAAGAAAAATCAATTCGATAACGCATAATTACCTCCCATAGAAAAATGTCAAAAAGAAAATGATAATATGAGAAAATAAATAATTCATATCCCAGTTTTCCCATACCGGTTTATTAATATAAGTTCTGTTATTAGAATAATGATAAAATCTTAACTGATAAATTTCTAAGAAATCTTTCATATCTTTTTTTGTTTTCCAATATGAATTTTGAATGCTAAAAATAAGCCATTTCATACTAAATTTCATTTGGTAGTTTTTTCTTAATAAATGCATTTTGTTCATATTATCAACCCAATACTTACCAAAATACATCAGATATAAAATATGATAAGTAATCTTTTTACTTTGAAAACGATATAATGAACTTTCTAATAAATACCGCAATTCTTTCAATTCGGTTACTTTTTTCAACAAAACTGTGTATAAAACTAAAATACCTAATTTACTTATCCACAAAATTTGTGGAAAAATCACACTGACAACAGCAATCAAAATGAAACAAATATTTACTTTCCACAATTTAGGAAATGGTTTAGTAATCAAAGAAAGAAAAAAATGAACAAATAAGATAAAAACTGGTTCCTTACATAAAATTAAAGCAACAATAACTAACACATAACAAATTACTTTATTAATAATATTCACTTCTTGAATAATTGAATTACTTTGAAACATGCTTATACACATCCTTTATCAAATCACGAATATCACGATGATAAGAAAGTTTCACTTTTTTTTCTTTTGCTAAAGCAGTAAATTGTATTAAATTAGGAATTTCCAAATGATGATTTTTTAAAAAGTCAATATCTTGATAAACTTTTGTGGTTTGATCATGAATTAAAATATGTCCTTTTTGTAGAATAATGATATTATCAGTAATTTCATATAAAAGATTATCATCATTACTAGCAATAATAATAGTTTTATGATATTTTTCCTTTAACAATTTTAGTAATTGGATGATTCTTTTCTGACTGATATAATCTAATTCTACAAATGGTTCATCTAAAACAATAACTTTAGGATTAGAAATTAAACAAGTCGCAATCTGTAATAGTTTTTTTTCACCACTAGATAAGGTAGATATTTTTCTCCTATTATAGTTGTGATCCAAACCAACCATGGTAAGCGCCTGCTCTATTTTTTGATTTACATTTTTAGTTTGATAATCTAATCTAGATACCAAAAACAAAACTTCTTCTTTCAAATTATCCGTATAAAATTGATCCTGCCAGTTCTGATAAATGAAACCAATCTCCTGATGAATTTTTTTGAAACTTTCGGAATTCAAAGAAACATCATCGACAGTAATAGTCCCCGTATAATTTAAATGAAGCGCACCTATTAATTCTGATAAAAGAGTTTTCTGCTTACCAATAATTCCTGTAATCTTCTCTCCTTCTATCGTTAGATCAATATGATCTAATAAACTCTTATTTTTATAACGATAACTAACATTTTTGAAAACTATTTCCATAAAGTATCTACCATCCTGTTCATATCAGTTTCCACCTGATCTAATAATTCATAAAATTCTAATTTGAAAGATAAATCCACCATAAAGGGTAGTGACAAACCTAATCTATTTAATAAGATATCCTCTTTTAAAACAGTAAAAGGCTTCCCTTCCATCACAATATTTCCTTGATTTAAAATATAAAGATAATCTGTATCAAGCGTATCTTCTAAGGAAGTAGTAGTGAGAATAATCGTTAAATGTTTTTCTTTTTGATACTCTTTTAAAACATGTTTTACATGTTGCTTAGTAGGATAATCCATCATAGAAAAAGGATGATCCAATAATAAAATTTTAGGATGATGTAAAAGACTAATTGCTAGTAGGACTATTTGTTTTTCAGAATTAGTTAAATCTTTTGTTTTTTTATCTAGTAACTTAGAAATGCCAAATAATTTAGCAATTTCCAAAATTCTTTTTTCTATTTCTGCTACTTCCCAATTTAAATTCTCTAATGGAAAAGCCATTTCCTCATAAACTGTCTTGAATAAAAAAGAACATAATTGGTTTCCAAAAACAATCCCAAGTTCTTGAGAATGATCATAGATTCGATTACTATCTACATAAGAATAATGAATACTTATACTATTTTTACTAGGTAAAAGACCACTAATCAATCGAATTAATGTCGTTTTACCACTACCATTATTACCAGCAATACCAATATAACTACCTTCCTGAATTGATAAAGAAAAATCATGAAAGATGACAGTTTTTCCAATTTTATAATTTAAATTTCTAATCTCGATTAAATTGGACATACAATCACCTCATTCTGACTAATTATTATAATCGATTCTAAATAATAGTTCAATGCCAAAATGAAAAGAAGTATTCCATAACTTCTTCTTGCGATAAATTCAACTATTATAAACTAAGATTTTAATTTTTCTTTGCTATTTTCTTTTTTTGAATCCGATAAATAAATTTCATTAAAGTCCTATCAGATACAAATCTACCAAAGAATTTAGCACATTTCATTTTAAAGCCTGGAATAATTAGCATTTTTCCTTTTAACATCTTATCAACTGCATATTTCGCAACATAACTTGCTTGCAAAGGTTTTACACTAAAATTTACTTCTGCTACATTATTAAAATTAGTATCTACAGGACCTGGACATAAACAAGATACCTGAACATGCACTTTATCCTTTTTTAATTCATAATGGATAGCTTCCGTTAATCGGTAAACATAAGATTTCGTACCATAGTAAGTAGCCATTAAAGGACCAGATTGAAAAGCGGCAGAGGAACTCACATTTAAGATATAGCCTTTATTTTTTCTTTTCATATCTTTCAAAAAAAGTTTTGTTAATATATGAACAGCTTTGATATTCACATCAATCATATTCAGTTCCTTTGATAAATCAGTTTCTGTAAATTTACCACATAATCCAAAACCAGCATTGTTTACTAAAATATCGATATCATCATTTTTAACTAACACATATAAAGATTTAATATCTTCAACTTGTGATAAATCCATCACAATAATTTTGGATTTATTGTTTAATGTTTTTGCTACACTTTCTAACTTTTCTTTATCTCTGGAAACAAGAATTAATTCATATCCTAAATGGTCCAAATATTTAGAAATTTCTAAACCGATACCACTAGAAGCACCTGTCACTAAAGCTTTCATATTACCACCCTAGATTTATTATATCACTGATTTATGTAATTTTTAAACACTTTTTATATAGAAAAATTTATAAAAATTGCGTATGATTTGTCAAAATAAGTACGTTTAAGAAAAATGATTACAGCAATTATCTTTTATAGGTTAAATGTTTATATTTAATATTTTCATATTGATTTTCTGATAATAATTCTTCCTGCCATTCTTCTTGATTAAAATCTGGAAAAAAAGCATCTGCATCTTGATCGGATTCTTCAATTCGTGTTAACAACATTTTATTAGCATAAGGAATCATTTGTCGATAAACTTGACTACCACCAATAACCATAACTTCTTGATTTAACTTTTCAATATAAGCAAGTAAATCTTCCATATTATGAACAACAACAATTTCCGGATCTAAATCAATTTCTTGATGAGTTAAAACAATATGTTTTCGATAAGGTAATAGTTTCGGTAATGATTTCAAAGTATTCATTCCCATGACAATAGGCTTATTGATGGTATGTTCTTTAAAAAATTTCATATCACCTGGAATATGCCAAATCAATTGATTATTTTTTCCCAATTCATTATTTTTACCAATAGCAGCAATTAATGTAATATCCATACTATTTTCCTCCTATCATAAAATATTATTTCTTTTTTACATAAGATTTTTCAATTTCATATAATTCTACTTTAATTATTTCTTGATTGATACAAATTTTCTCATAATGATCTTTTAAATTACACATTTCTAGTTGTATATTTTCCATTGTTTTTTCCATAGGCATTATCTTTTTTCTTTTTTTATAATATTTTACTAACTCATCTATTATATTTTGAAGATGTTCTAGTGTTCTATAAAAATCAGTATTTACATTAAATGTTATATAAATATCATGATGATTACTAGATGGATAACTTTCTTCAATCGTATGAAAATGAATTACTTTCGTTCTAAAATAATTACAAAAAGGCTCACAGATAGTTGCCCATATTTTTCTATCCTGTTTATTCTGAAACGAATAAAAATTGTCAATCATTTTACTATTACAGCCTAACATTTCTTGACATTTAGAAACTACTAAAAGCTTACTACTCAAATCAATATCATTGGTATTATCTTGATTTATATTGATATTAACTTGAGACAAATAATTATCTAATACGATTATTTGTTGATTTAGGACTAGATGATAAATTTCATCATAAGTATACTCTTTTTCAGTATCTATTTCATTATCTTGTTTTAATACTATAAAGTCTAATCGACTGAACTTTTTATGAACTTTTTTTTCTCCTAGCAAATAGTCTTTTTGATTTATAAAATTTTGCATATCTGCTAAAAATTCATCCATTTGATTGAAATAATAAATATTAGAATGAATAATTGTTTTCTTATCATCACTAATTTGATTTACTACTTCTTTTTGATATTGTCTAAATATAAAGTTAAAACTTATATTATCAATTCCATAATAATCAATAACAGTAGATATATAATCATAACTATCAATTTCCGTATTTTCTACATTTTCTTTTAACCATATATATTTTTTTAATATATTTAAACAATGCTTACTGTAGTTTTCAAATTCTTGTGGTCTTTTTATAAAATCATTTACTAAAGTGTTGATATTTTTTTTAGAAATGGTTGCCATGTTAATTCCCCTTTTTTTATCAAATAAGAAATCTTAAGATTTTTCTATTTCTTTTATTAATTGTTTTTTTAGTATTCTTTCACCATTTTTAGCACCAGTTCCTAGTGCCGATATTTCTGTATTTGTTTGATCTTCTAACCAAGAAAAATATTCTCTAATATATTTATTAAAATAATAATCTTCAAACATTCCTTTTGTTTCAGAATATTCTAACCCTAAATGTTGAAAAAAATTCAAATACAAACTAGAAGGTGTATTGATACGACAGTTATTCTGTAATTTATGAATATCTAAATCAAAAATTCTTCTTTCCATTTTGGTAACTGTTGTTTGTTCTGATTGATCAAATATAGTATTCGGTAAAAAATCACTATCAACCCATGGTAAATCAAGTAATTTAGTTTCATATTCATGAATTCCTTTTGATTTATGAAATAATCGCTCTAGTTCCAATGCTTCCAATAAGGTTACCTCATTAGGATTTTTTGCACGATAATCTTTACCAAATAATTGCTTAAGATAATAATCAGGAACACGAGCCATCCACTTTTTTACTAACTCTGGTTTTAAATAATTTCCATAACATTCAACATCACCTTTACATGGATAACCACCATACATAGAAGCTAAATTAATCTGTGTCCATGTAAGCTCATCACCACTACCATAGCTACCTGTGTAAATAAAATCTCCAGATTTTGTGATATTACTGATTCGAATGGGAAATGGCCTAATTACCATAATTGTTTGTAGCAATCTTTCACTAGAGATACCACTATCAGCTAATAATTGAGTAGTAGAAACATTTCTACTAGTTACATAAGGATAATTACCACTATGGTTTAAACATAAATCACAGCCTTGAGATCCCTCAAGTATAGTATACTCATTCTCATTATCAAGATGTTTATAAAGCATATCCATCCATTCATCATTAGTTAGTTTAATTGCATTTTTATAATCCTTAAAAAAATCTAAAACTGGATGGCGAATTACTTTTTCTTGGATAACAGCTCCACAGCCTTTAAATGTAGAACCTGTCTTTATATTTTTTCTTTCATATTCTTTATGTCTTTCTTCTATTAATGGGACTAGTTCATGAACATATATTTTTCTATCACCCAAATATTTTTGTGCTTGTTCATATTCTTCTTTAAAAACTTCCAGATCAATTGCAGAACCTGGACCAATAAAAAGTTCCGTATTAGGATTTACAGATGATACAGGAATATTTCGAAAAATGGTTTTATTTCCTTTTTCATCTACAAAACTATGCCCAGCATTTGGCATACAATTGGTAATAGATGCACCTAACTGAATTTTTGAATCGGTCGCTATTTCTCCAACTACTTTAGCTTTACCACAGCTTCCAGCTGCTCCATCTATTACTGATATTACATTTTTTATCATTTTGTATCCCCCCCCAAGTAACATAATACCTTTTCTGTTTCTTTTTATTATATCACAAGAAAAGAATTAAAATGAAATATAAAAATAGATTTCATTTTAATTCGTGCCTTTCGGCCATTACCATAATTTG